>NZ_JAYGGZ010000092.1:0-12679 GCF_034931465.1 Anabaena sp. UHCC 0399
TCCTTACACTCATCGCGGACAACGGTACTCTCATAGTTTTGAGGCAAGGTTGAAGAAGAACAAATACTTACAACAACCTTGACTCTAAAACTGCTACACTTTTTCAGCAGTTACTTCTGTTTGCTTTTCTTGCGTTTGTAAAGCTGCGTACAAACGATTTAGGGCATTAACATAAGCTTGTGCAGACGCAACTATGATATCAGTGTTGGCTGCATGACCAGCAAATACTCTCGATTCATAGCGTAAGCGGATAGTCACTTCCCCAATTGCATCTATACCACCTGTTACTGACTGCACAGAAAATTCAATCAACTGGTTTGGTACATTTACCACACGGTTAATTGCTTTATAAACCGCGTCTACTGGCCCTGTCCCAATGGCTGCGTCGGTAAGTTCTTCGCCTGTGGGGGTGCGGAGGGTAACTGTAGCTGTAGGACAAGCATTACTACCGCAGGAAACCTGTACCAATTCTACCCGGAATAAATCGGGTGCTTGTTGGATTTCGTCGTTAACAATTGCTTCCAAGTCCCAATCAGAAATTTCTTTCTTTTTGTCGGCTACTTCTTTGAATCTGACGAAGGCTTTATTGAGTTCGGTTTCTGATAGTTCAAAACCCAATTCTTTCAACCGGGTACGGAAAGCATTACGCCCAGAATGTTTGCCCAAAACTATTTGATTGTCTGTTAAGCCAATCAATTTGGCATCCATAATTTCGTAGGTGAGTTTATTTTTCAAAACTCCATCTTGGTGAATTCCTGACTCGTGGGCAAAGGCATTTGCGCCGACAATTGCTTTATTGGGCTGCACTAACATTCCCGTCAAATTGGAAACTAGGCGGGATGTTTTGTAAATTTGGCGGCTGTCAATATTTGTTAGGGGTTCTTCCGAATCTGCTGGTCTACCCAAGAATGGATTAAAATATTGCCTGCGGACGTGCATGGCCATAACTAATTCTTCTAAGGCGGCATTTCCTGCTCTTTCACCTATGCCGTTGATGGTACATTCTAATTGTCTTGCACCATTTTTGACGGCTTCTAAGAAGTTAGCAACTGCCAAGCCTAAATCATTGTGTCCGTGAACGGAAATAATTGCTTGATCGATGTTGGGAACATTTTCTTTAATCCCCTTAATTATTGCCCCAAATTCGCTGGGTGTGGTGTAACCAACTGTATCGGGAATGTTAACTGTTGTTGCGCCGGCTGCGATCGCTCGCTCTAAAACTTGATACAAAAATTCAGGATCAGAACGTCCGGCATCTTCGGGGGAAAACTCCACATCATCGGTGAAACTCTTGGCATAGGCTACCATTTCTTCGGCGATCGCAATTACTTCTGCTCTAGTTTTTTTGAGCTTATATTGCAGGTGAATATCAGAAGTAGCAATAAAGGTATGAATTCTCCCTTTTGCTGCGGGTTTAATCGCCTCGGCTGCGGCTTTAATATCATCATGTCTAGCCCTCGCCAAACTACAAATGACTGGGCCATTTTCTGTCCCGACAGTTTGAGCAATTTTACTCACTGCTTCAAAGTCTCCGGGACTAGCAAAGGCAAACCCAGCTTCTATGATATCTACACCCAGACGCGCCAACTGTTTAGCGATCGCCAGCTTTTCATCTATGTTTAATGTTGCCCCTGGACACTGTTCACCATCGCGGAGTGTCGTATCAAATATAATGATTCTTTCAGCTTTATCTGTCATTTTGGCTCATCGTTTTAGTTTTACTTTTAATATCGCTTACATTAGTTGTTCTAGTCTTAACTTTGTAAATAATTGCTAAGGCTATTAACCTTCTGCTTTTTCTATTTTGTCTCTAATATCATTTAAGTCTATATATCGATCTGTGGCGTTACGTAACTCTCTGGCGATCATCCCTTCTGTTGAAACCACTGTAATGTGAGTATTTTTGGAACGCAATAGTTCAATTGCTCGTTCAAAGTCGCCATCACCACTAAATAAAACTACTCGGTCATACTGATCTACTGTATTAAACATATCTACAACAATTTCAATATCTAAATTAGCTTTTTGCGAGTAGCGACCGGAGGAATCATCGTAATATTCTTTAAGAATTTTTGTTCTGACTGTATAACCTAAACTAATGAGAGCATCCCTAAAACCTCTTTGATCTTGCGGATCTTTTAAGCCTGTGTACCAGAAGGCATTGATTAACGTTGTTTCTGATTGCTCATGTTTAAAGTATTCTAATACTCGTCTGGGATCAAAAAACCACCCATTTTTTTGTTGAGCATAGAACATATTATTTCCGTCTACAAAAATAGACAGACGATTCATTGGAGAACCCATAGAAAAATACACCTAACAATTAGTAAAGAATTTAGATTGAACAATAGATTATAGCAATTCTCATTTGATAAATTTGCTAATATCTCAAGAGTAGCTTGTCATGTATAGCTTTTATCTTACCTCTTGCAAAGCATAAAATTATCTCAACCCTAGGATTTTATTGCCTGGGCGTTGAACATCTTAACTCCCAAGACTATAAGAGATACCCTGTAATCAAAATCTACCAATAAAATTGACTGATTAACAGGATGTTTTACCAGCGAGTCATCAAGTTTACTTCTAAAGACGTAAGGCATAGGTCTGAGGATAGGATAGGGACTAATGAAAATCTATAGGTTGTGCAGTTAACAATATTTGCATCAGCATTCAACTATAGACGCTTTGTAAAAGCTGTACCGTGCGGATAGCATAGAGTATAATCTAGCCATAACCAAGGGATGAGTCGGTATATTTCCAGGCTCATATCATTGCTACAAGGTACGTGGATCTGGATCACAAAAAAATTTTTGGCAACGATAGTCTTAAAAGCTGCCTAGATGGATTTATATGAATAGTAAAAGTTATATTACAAATATATAAGTTAATCATTTAAGTATTATTTCAATCTGGTTGTAGTATGAGTGGGTCAAAATAAATCAAACAGTTGTACGTAAATTATTAACATGATATGGCAGAAGAACCTACATCAACTTCAAATAAAAAATATGTCTCTACTGCCAATATAGCGTCAACTAAACCAACCAAAGCAACTCTCACTGCATCATTACGCCAGTCGCAACGCATGGTAGGACTGGGTAATCTGCTCAACATTGTTGCTGCCATTGGGGCATCCCTAGTAGTAACTTCAGGTGTATCTGTGGCTCAATGGCTGGAAAATCAAGCCTTGTCTGCATTTTGGCAAATGCGGGGGTCGCTTCTACCGCCAGAAGATATTGTAATTTTAGCAATTGATGATCAGTCCATATCATTACCCGAACAGTACTATAAGACAGATCCACACACTTACGCCTACCTAGAACCACTGAGATCATTTCCTTTTAAACGTGCTGCTTATGCCCAAGTAATTGAAAAATTAATGCAGGCGGGAGCGCGTTCTGTGGCATTAGATGTCGTTTTTGATACTCCTGGTAGTTATGGTGCAGATGACGATCGCCAACTGCAAGCAGCATTAAAAAAATACGGCAGCAAAATCACCTTAGCAGCCCAATACGACACCTCTGAGTCCCACCAAGGCACAGTGACACAACTGAGGTTACCCTATGAGAAATTTAGGCAATATCCGGTGACTATCGGTAGTGTAAATTTTCTTTTAGAAGTAGATGGTAAGATTCATCGACTAGCCAGTGAATTTACTAAACTGCTAGCCGAAGATGATCTCCTCACTGATAAAGTCCTCTCATTTGATCAAGCAGTATTGAGGTCAGCAGCAGTCAAGTATCCGCAACCATCAGGCGATCGCATTTATTTTTGGGGGCCGTCTGGTACATTTGAGCCGATTCCCTTTTGGTACGTCCTCGACGCGCAAAACTGGAATGGTTATTTACAACAAGGTCAGGTATTTCGGGACAAAATTGTCATAGTGGGTGCAACAGCCCAGTTAGCCAACGATTATCATCCAGTCCCAGTGGCTAGAAGTTGGTTGTCTTCGGAACGCATGGCAGGAGTTGAAATTCATGCCAACGCGATCGCTACCTTGATGCAAGGAAAAGCGATCGCACCAGCAATTCCCAATCCATTGCTGCGGGGTGTGTTTGTATTATTTTTAGTTGGCGGCGCATCATTAATCATAACTAGAAGTAAAAGCGGACTGAAGCGATTTTTGTTTAGTCTGATATTGGCAGGTGTTTGGGGAAGTATCAGCTATATTAGCTTTATTTATGGACAGTTAATTTTGCCGACGACTGTACCAATACTGGCGATCGCTGCTTCTGGTCTATCTTATCTGGGAACGGAAGTAGCGAGGGAAAAAATTAGAACTCGCCAATTAGTAGAAATCTTCCAGAAATATAAAACTTCTCCAGTTGTACAAGAGATTATCAGCCAACAACAGGAACTGCAAGACCTCCTGCAACAACGAGACTTAGCCCTAGCAGGGACAATACTAGGCGGACGCTATCAAATCATGAAAGTTCTCGGTTCTGGGGGATTTAGCGAAACATACATCGCCGAAGATATGCAGCGTCCGGGAAATCCCCAATGTGTCGTCAAACAGCTAAAACCAGCTAACACCCAAGCCAAGTCATTGAAAATGGCACGGCGTTTATTTGCATCAGAAGCGCAAACCTTAGAAAAACTGGGTACACATCCCCAAATTCCCCAGTTACTAGCCTATTTTGAACAGGAAGCAGAATTTTATTTAGTCCAAGAATATATTATCGGTCATTCTTTATCACAAGAATTACCATCAGGTAGAGGCATCTCAGAAACAACCGCCATCAAAATTGTTAAGGAATTACTACAAATATTAGTATTTGTTCATGAAAACAAAGTAATTCACCGAGATATTAAACCCAGCAATATTATTCGCCGTCATGCAGACAATCAACTCATATTGATTGACTTTGGTGCAGTTAAAGAAATTGCTGCACCACAGTTAGAAAATAAAGAGCAAATTCCCTTCACCATTGGTATTGGGACTAAAGGTTACGCTCCCAATGAACAATGTTTTGGTCGTCCCCAATACAATAGTGACATCTATGCAGTGGGAATGATTGGGATTAAAGCCTTAACTGGTATCCCACCCCACGATATTCCTAGAGACTCCCATGAAGAGTTGAAATGGATTGATAAAGCACTAGTGAGCGATCGTTTCGCGCAAATTCTCAGTCAAATGGTGCGGGATGATTACAAACATCGTTATCAGTCTGCATTAGAAGTATTGGCCGCAATTGATGAGTTAGAAAATGCTTCAGCTAAAAAATCCTTGCCACCAAGTGAATCATCAATAGATACGTTAGAATCTCCAGACGATTCTGACATAACCACCGCACCTTGGCCAAAAAACTTTTAACAGTTATCACCCCTACCAAGAAGATTCTTCCTGTGGTTTATCACTAAATAATCCTAACAAGGGGCCAAGAATTGCGCCAAAGATAAAACCCCCTGCATGGGCCCAATAAGCAATTCCACCACCTTCCATACCAATATTAGTACGGGTTTCTAAGCTAACTAGTCCATAAAAAGCTTGCTGGAGAAACCAAAATCCCAAAAAGAAATATGCAGGAACACGGAAAGTTGGGAAGAACAACCCCAGAGGTACTACACCAATAATTTCAGCTTTAGGGAAGCGAAGAATGTATGCACCCATCACACCCGCGATCGCACCACTAGCACCCAAGGAAGGAATGTTAGAATCTTGAGCGAAGAACCATTGAGCCAAGGAAGCTAAAACCCCACAAGACAGATAAAACAGCAGATACTTGGCGTGACCTAATTTTTCTTCTACATTATTACCAAAAATCCAAAGAAACAACATATTACCAACTAGGTGTAAAAAACCACCATGCAAGAATTGTGAACTAATCAATGTTGCCCACTCTGGTACAGGCTGATGTACAGAGACACCAGCAAAACTTAAACTAAGTTCACGGGGGACTACAGCCGCTAAGTGTAAAAACCCGTTTAATGCTTGCGGCGGAAGACTAGCTTCATAAAGAAACGCCAGAACATTCACCGCAATTAGTCCAAAAGTTACATAAGGCGTAATTGTTGTCGGATTATTATCTCGAATAGGAACCACGAGTATTGACCTGATTTTTAAGACACCAGCCTTAGAATACTGAATTTCCTGCGTATTTTCTTCTACCTCATGGATAGATATTGGCATCTGCCTATTATACTAAGTACAGCTTTATATAAACTCGTATCATCATCTCTAAAAAACTCCGCGCTTACCTCTGTCTGGAAAATTTCCTCCGCGTTTAAATTTCACCTAATAAATATATACAAGAATTCTGAATTACAAATTATTATGTATTTTACTAATTCTCTAGAAAATCAACTCCAGAACTGGCACAACATTATCAAAAACCAACCGCACAATGCTAATGCTTATATTAGGCGAGGCATGATCAGATTTAAACTAGCCAGAATTGAGGAATCAATTCAAGATTTTGACAAAGCAGAACAATTAGATACCCGCCTAAAACCTTATCTATGGCAACGTGGTTTATCTTATTATTATGCAGAAAGATTTGCAGAAGGCGCACAACAATTTGAAATAGATTTGACAGTAAACTCCCAGGATGTCGAAGAAACAGTCTGGAGATATCTCTGTATGGCGCGTTTAGTTGGCGTTACAGAAGCGCGAAACTCTCTATTAACAGTGAAAAATGACCCAAGGAAGATTATGCAGTCTGTCTATGATTTGTATGCAGAAAATTGTACAGTAGATGACCTTTTGGCAGTAGGCAAATTAGCAGGCGATCGCGGTGAATTTTATGCGCATCTTTACCTAGGATTATATTACGAAGCTCAAAATAACCTGGAGTTAGCAAAAGATTATCTAGTTAAGGCTGCTGATAATTATAAAATTGAAGACTATATGTGGTATTTGGCGCAAGTACACAAAAAAATCCGTTTCTCCCATTAATCTTTAATCCCTACCCAAATAAGTTTTCTAGCCTTATTAACCATTCTGATAGGTTTGGTAACAGTCGCCTCTGGAAGCGGCTCTTTTTGATAGCAAATATTACAGGACTTACGCAAAAACTCTCTCAACCCCTTATTTCTCCGTGTTCTCTGCGTCTCTGTGGTATGCGCTACGCGCACGTTATTCCGTAATTTGTGAGTAAGTCCTATATTAATTAGGTTACTAATTAAGTTCTGTTTTAATGGGCAAGATAATTATAAAGTCAGTACCTTGAGATGGTTCTGATAACACCTCTATTTTACCTTGGTGTTTTTCAATGATTTTGTAGCATATACTCAAGCCTAAACCTGTACCTTTGCCGACTGGCTTAGTTGTGAAAAAAGGGTCAAACAATCTTTTGATAATCTCTGGTGGGATTCCCGGCCCATTATCATGAATTTGTACTTTGATATGGTTGTTATCTAATTTAGTTGTCAATATAGTAATTTGTTTGTTAATTTGGTTACTGTAACCTAGTAAAGCATCTATTGCATTACTAATGATATTCATAAAAACTTGGTTGAGTTGCGCTGGATAACATTCAATTAATGGTAATTTTCCATATTCTTTAATTACTTGAACGCCAAATTTCAGCCGATAATTAAGAATTAAGAGAGTATTATCAATACCTTCGTGAATATCTACATCTTTCATATCAGCTTCATCTAAACGGGAGAAGTTACGCAGAGATAAGACAATTTCTCTGATACGTTGAGAGCCCATTTTCATAGAAGCGAGGAGATTTACTAAATCTTTGCTAATAAAGTTGAGGTCAATTTCTTCTATTGTGTCTGCAATAATAAAATCTGGATCAGGATACTGTTGCTGATATAAGTTTACTAAATGTAGTAAATCATTGATATAACCATCTGCACATTCAATATTGCCATAAATAAAATTAACAGGATTATTAATTTCGTGGGCTATACCTGCAACCATTTGCCCAAGGGATGACATTTTTTCTGTTTGAATAAGTTGTCCTTGGGTTTCTTGTAATTCTTTGAGAGTTATTTTTAATTCTTGAGTACGTTCTTCTACTCGCTGTTCTAAAGTATGGTGAGCTTGTTGGAGTTCATGGGTGCGTTCTTCTACTCGTTGCTCTAAAGTTTGGCGTGAAATTTCCAAAGCCTCAGTATAATCGCCCACCCATTCTACTAATTGATTTAAAGAATTTGCTAGAGTTCCTATTTCATCATGACTATTAATCTTAGCTCTGAGTCGAAAATTTGATTCTTGAGTAATTTTTCTGGCAATGTTTGTCACTGATTGTAGGGGACGAGCAATTAAACGACTGGTTAACAAAGCAATCATTGCTGCGATCGCAGTAGATAATAATATACTGATGCCAACCAACTGTAATCTTAAAGTCCTCGCATTATTAAAACTATTACTGGCTTGCTGTTGTTGTTTTTCTGCATAGACAATCATTTGAGTTAATTCATCTGATTTCCGCTCAAATTCAACGTCAATATTAATAATTTCTTTTTGTTTCAAAAAAGCTAAGAGCTTGTTTAAGGGTAAATCGTTTGATTCTCTGGATTCTATTTCTTCCCAGAAAAGTTGAATATTTTTATTATATAATTCCACATCTTCTTTATACGCTTTTAATAGATTAAATAAAGTTTGAGAATTCATTGCTAAATCTTGGGAATGATTATTAGCAAAATTCTCTATTTCTGATAATTGCTGGTTAATATGATTAACATCTGCCAAAAATCTATTTTTTTCAAACTCTAACCAAACAGAATTATCCAGGATAGGTATTAATCTTTGAGGATGTAGTCTAGCTCTAGTTACGTCATTTTCTAAATCTTTTAAAAGATATTGCTGCTGATAGGATAAATTTAATTTTTTATAAGCTGCTAATTCATAATAATATGCAATTAATGAACCACTAATTATGCCTATTAAAGTAGTGCCAATAACAATAGTATAGCTATAACCGATTTTTTTAGTGATGCTCCAATTATAGCTAAAGCCACTTAATAGACGTAAACAACTTTTTCTTAATTTATTGAGGAAAACATCTGTCATTAATTTAAACCGGACATCATTAAACTACTTTAAGAAACTGTCTTGTCCAATTTTTTGATAAACTTCACGAATCATATTATAATCAGCATCATTTGCTATAGTCATTTGACTGCCTACATACTTACGATTAGCCTGAGCAGTTACCATACTTTGAATGAGCCTGTCTTGATTTTTCAGCATCTGCGATCGCAAGTTTTCTACAAAGCTAGATGCTAATTGATTACTAACAACAAAGACATCACTAGGAAGTTCGGGGCCTTTGAGGATGATTTTAAAATCTTTCTCTAATAAACCCTCAGAGTCTAGAACACTTTTGTATCTATCAGATGATAAAGCCCAAACATCTACTTTACCTGTTTTTAATGCTTTTCCTCCTTTGTTATCTAACATGACAGTTTTGAAATCAGTTTTGGGATCTAATCCTGCTTCTATTAGTAAACTGGTAGGTGCAATATGTCCAGAAGTTGAGCCAACTTGACGCATGGCAATTGTTTTGCCTTTTAATTGATCTAATTTTTTAATATTACTATCTGCACGCACAACAAAAATAGGATGGTACTCTTTACGTTTCACACCAACTACAGGAACAGCTTTAGCCCTAGAATGTAAAATTAGGTACTCTGATGGACCTGCAAAAGCAATATCTAAATTCCCTGATAATAATGCTGGTGCTGCTGCTGTGGGGTTTTCTACAGGGAATAATTCTATTTTGATGCCTAATACTTCTTCTAATACAGTACAAAATTCTCCAAAATCTCGTTTTAAATCATCAATTCCAGCGACATCTGTAACGGCAAATTTTAGTGATTTAGGTAAATTCGATGATTGTCCTGAACCATTATTAATAGCAGTTGTACTTGCTGTACAACCAGTAATAAACAAGAATGAATACTTAATTAAATTACGCCGTTTCATAGCTGCTTTTTTAGAAAAATATAATATTTATTGGCGATACGACAAAAATTATAAGTCTGAACAATTTTGAAGACTTCTGTGATAGTACGGAAAATAAATTTAGTTAATTTAGGTTAAGAGGAGGTTATCAATGTATTTTCAGGACATAGATGAGCTTGTTAATGTATAAGTGATTGGCTTTTGACCCAATCAACCATAAGGCTATTTTCTTGAAATGAGGCAGCGATCGCCTAATATGGGTGATGAGATTCTTATCAAACCCAAGAAACCCTTTGTAGAAACTACATTAAATGACGTTGCAGGTTTTTTAAAATATCAAGGCGCACCCAAATCTTTAGAAGATATAAATGTGTTTTGGTGTACATATTTAACTGTTTTTAGTTTATTGTAGTACATTTGTTCGCTGCACCCAATTTACCCTAAACAGACCCAATTTTTTGTTTGGGTATGGTACTTAGGTACTATGAATTAGCTATCTTATAAACACAAAAAAACCTTGTAAGGTAAGCCTTACAAGGTTTTCACGTTTTAAGCGGGCGGCGGGAATCGAACCCGCATTAATAGCTTGGAAGGCTATATAAAATCCTTTATTTACAACAGTTTCAGCTTATTTGTACAATTTCTACACCCAATTTACACCCAACAGAACAATATTAAAATTTCCTGACTTTTTGACTTCTGATTAAGGTTGAACTATTGACAGAAATAATGAAATATGTATATGGATTTTAGAAAAGTAGGATTGAATTTGGGCGATCGCCAATGCTCTCATTTTTATTGATCGCATGGTTCTACTACTCTATTACAAATGGCGTTAACACAACAAATTAGAGATTTTTGTGACTGCTACCACCTACAGAGGGCTGGGCGTTCTGCGCCATTGCTAACTATAAACCTTCAAACTGACAATCAGGTAATGCTTGAGAAAGTATAAAAGAAAACTTTTATAGCTCAAATATACCTTGTAATAGTATTGAAGCATTATTTAGCAAGATAGTTCTGTATCTTCGGGGTGTCGTAATGAGCTTAATTAACCTGGATCTAATTATCAGCGCAGTTACTAGCATTGCCAATCCTTTGATTAAAGAAAAAATTCTGCGTAGTGAGACAGTAATTAAGTTACTCCAGCAATTTCACCTTGATCCAGAGCATCCACCAGCCGATTTTAGTGGTGTTTACGCCTATGCCTTAGTAGAATACGGCATAGGTAAACCAAAACCATTTCTCGAATTATTTCGACAAGAAGCCATTAAGCAGGCTTGTCGTCAAGCATTAGAACATCATAACTCTTCGATTCTACTTTCTGAGGTTGATGCTTTTCTTGACGCTTATACATTGGGTGATGACATCAGAAATTTAGAACTGGATGTCAGACGAGAGGTAGCTGCATTTGTGACTGTGTTTAGTGAAGTTGCACAACGCAGTCGCACACCTGCTGATGTCTTGATGAGTTGGCAAATAGGTTCTTTACATGACAGGATTACCAACATTCAAGAACAACTGGAGAGATTACCTACACTGGAAGGCATTCGGACAGAAATGGCACGATTAGCCACCCAGAATTATCCAGCATTAACCGGAACTGCAACTGAAAATCAATGTAGAGCGATCGCCTTAGCCCAACAAATGCGAGGATGGTTTGAAACCTTGGGCTACCGCCTGGAAACATATGAAATCTGGGCAGAAGAATATTTTGAATGGATTATCAACGTTCCAGTCCGTCGTAGTTATGACCGCATTCTTGTACGTGGAGTTGCCGGAGAAGTGGGACTGAGTGATGTTATGGCTTTGCGTCAATCAGTTAATGAACAAAAAACCGATGAAGGCTGGTTGGTAAGTACACGTCGGATTTCCCGCGCAGCCAGGGATGAAGTAAAGAAAGAAGAAAATCATCACCTTGATTGTTTTACATTTGACGAACTGATTGATTTAGATGCTGACTTTACTGGTTATCTTGATTGGTTAGAAGCGGAAATCAAACGCCGAAAGATTGATCAAAAGTATGTCCCGCTTGCTTGTACTAAAGAAGAAATTGATCCAGTAACTAAGCGGCGAATTGGTGTCAGCCGTTATGAAGCAGAAGACGGTTGGATTGATGGTTACATCGACCTTTGGCTGGATGACCCTGCTAAAGAACATATTTCTATTTTGGGAGAATTTGGCACAGGTAAAACTTGGTTTGTCTTTCACTATGCTTGGACAGCACTGCAACGTTACAAGGATGCTCAAAGACGTGGTATTGAACGTCCCCGTCTACCTTTAGTAATCACCTTGCGTGACTTTGCTAAAGCTTTAAATGTAGAAAATGTTTTGGCAGGTTTCTTCTTTACTCAACACAATATCCGCTTAAATAGCGAAGTGTTTGACCAACTCAACCGTATGGGTAAATTGCTGCTCATTTTCGATGGTTTTGACGAAATGGCAGCAAAAGTTGACCGCCAACAGATGATTAACAACTTTTGGGAACTGGCAAAGGTAGTAGTTCCAGGTTCTAAAGTTATTCTTACCTGCCGTACTGAACATTTCCCAGAGGCCAAAGAAGGACGTGCTTTGCTCAACGCAGAACTACAAGCCTCTACGAACAAACTAACTGGTGAAACACCACAATTTGAAGTGCTGGAACTGGAGAAATTCAACGATGAGCAAATACGGCAAGTGTTGTTATACCAAGCTGAACCAGCCACCGTTGAACAAGTCATGGGTAATCCGCAATTATTGGACTTAGCCCGTCGTCCTGTGATGACTGATTTAATCTTAGAAGCATTGCCAGATATTGAGGCCGGTAAACCTATTGAT
>NZ_JAYGGZ010000093.1:0-12055 GCF_034931465.1 Anabaena sp. UHCC 0399
AAGCTTTTTATCTTTTATAGACAAGTCTATTGATGAATCGGTCTTAAATTTACTAGTCCTAAACTACGCTTTAAAGGCGGCACAATGGCACGCCCAAGAAAGGGCTAGATTATCCAAAATTGGCAAAACTCCTGCTTTTGTAGATGGTCAAATTGCGAGTATTGCTTATTGTAATAATTAAATTTTAGTCACTAATAATTTTTCTGATTTTGACTTTTTTAAATAAGAGTTGAAAATTGGTTGCTTCTTCATACTCCTCCCTAACTACAATCAGGAAACTGTCGTTTTAATGCTGAGAACACTGGACAGGGAGCTTGTTCTTGTAAGTTGTCTGGTTTACTCCAGGTAAAGGGGGCTTTTTGTGCCGCAGACATCCATAATAATTGTTTGGCTCTGGTCATCGCCACATATAGTAAACGATACTCTTCGGCTGTTTTGAGGTGTTTGGCTTGTTCCCACGCTGGGGTTACTTCTGGAATACTGACTTCACCGTGGAGGGCGGCGCGAATCTGGGCGCGGGCGACTTCTGATAATGTAAAGTCACCTAAAAATTGGCTTTGGGGAGGGACCCAAAACCGCCCAGGAATGAGGTTTTCATGGAGGAAGGGTAGAAATACATAGTTCCAATCTAACCCTTTGGCTTTGTGCATGGTGATAATTGTCAGTTGACCAGCACGGGTGTAGCGGGCTTCTACATCCTCTGTTTCCACTGGTTCAAAGCGTTCAGAACTGACAATTTCACTTAAAACTGACAGCATTGACCCCATTGAGTTATTACTAGCGATTTGCTTGTTGACTCGTTCTGAAAGTTTATCAGCCGTGGCCAGTTCGGCTTGGTCGTAATTTAAAGTTAAAGCTAAAAAGGAAATTAGCTGATATAAAGGCAGTTCCAAGCGGGCGCGGAGTAAACTACGGCATATGTGAGAGGCTTTTTGTACCGTCTCTGCTTGGGGTGTAGCTAAGGGGCCGGGATAGAGAAATTCTTCTGGGAGACTGGCTAGGGCGTTGAGGTCTTGGGTGGGAATTAATTGACGCTTTACCAATACTTCTAAGGCGGTTTTGAGGTAGTCGGGAGAATGGGGGCGATCGCAAAATTGCAGCAGTGTTAAAATTTCCTGGGGAACGTGGGAACGGCGATCGCTTTCTCCGACATCAAATATAGTAATTTTATGCTCTTTACACAGTGCTTCTAGTGCCTGTGATAACCAACGTCCCTGACGATTTTCCCGTACTAATACTGCCACGCTTTTAGTTGGGTCTGCTGTTAATAGCTCAATTACCCTGTTACCTAGCAATTCTGCTGTGTGATGAATATCACGGGGCGTATATAGCTCTAATCCTCCACCTACTGCGGCTGGATTGACATCAGCTTGGTTGACAGGACGAATCATTTGCAAACTAAATGGACTAGGAAGATGGGGAGACTTTTGATTTTTAGCCCCATAAAAGCTATTCACCCATTGCAGCGCAAAATTAGCCGCTTCGATAATCATCTGGGTACTGCGACCAGCTTGATCCATTGTTGCTAGTTTGCCAGAGCGATCGCACTCTTGGCAAAATTCCCGAAAGTAAATCGGATCAGCCGGGGTAAAGGTGGAGTTAATCGCTTGGTTGGGGTCGCCAACTCTGATTAAGTGGAGTGGGGAATTTTGAGTGCTGAGTGCTGAGTGCTGAGTGCTGAGTGCTGAGTGCTGAGTGGGGAGTGTGAAATTATTAGTATTCTCCTCTGCTCCCCTGCTCCCCTGCTCCCCTGCTCCCCAGTTCCCATCACTTGCCAAAATCTCTAATAGCTGCGTCTGTAATGGGCTAGAATCCTGGGCTTCGTCTTCAAATACGGCGAAAACTTGGTTCTGCTCGATGCGGCGTGCGCTGTCGTTGTCTAGGACGCGGAGGGCGGCTAAAATCATGTCGTCGTAGTCAATGAAGTCACGCGATCGCATCAGGTTTTGGTACTCTTCATACAATCCTGACGCTATAGTTAAAATTTCATACGCATCTATGGTTTGTTGACTCCATTCCCGTAGTTTGGCTGGGGAGATACCGGAACTTTTGGCTTCATGAATGACGGTAGTTGCTAAATCTGGTAAAACTTCTGTTCTTAACACCGACTGACGACGTAATCTTTCTGTTTCTTCGCCGTCAAATTGCTGTCCTTCTAATAACTGCAAATACAGCCGAGGATGATTAGCCACCCATTGTTCTACGGCGGTGCGAATGAAGCGGTGGCTTTGATTGGGTGTGATCAGGGTGACGTTTTCTAACTCTAAACCAGATAAATTTGGGTGACGGCTGGCAATATTTAACGCCAAACCATGCAGGGTATAAACAGTGAAACCTGTTTGAGGTAAAGATAATTGTTTGAGATATTCGCGGATTTTTATTTTAATATTCGCAGCCGCCGATCGCGTAAAAGTTACTACCACCAACTGACGACGATTAGATGGGCGCGACTGTATTGTATTTTGATATTGCCTAGCAATTGCGATCGCCGCCGCCGCCGCCATCCCCGTAGATTTACCTGCACCAGGAACAGCAGAAATAGCCAGTGGGCCTGATTGCCAATCAGCCATTTGCTGTTGTCCAGGGCGCAGTGTCTTACGAATGGCTAAAACTTTCTCCTGTAAAACTTCCATAGATGAGGCTTGAGATGCTGGTGGTGCAATAGCAGTAAAGTTAGTATCTGACATTTATAATTCGTAATTCGTAATTCGTAATTCGTAATTAATTGCGATCGCCTCTAGCAAGCTAACTATATATGATTGCTTTATTATTATCTTTGATGATGAGTTGATCTAATTTTTCAGATCGTTCAAACTGGATAAGCATTGCTGCATCGAGCCATAAATCACCCCACAATTATGCAAAGCCACTTGATATATTGAGTTAAAATCATAAATCCGTGTCAGCCATATAAACCTAATTTAAATCTAATGGAAATTGCTAGTTCTCACCATCCCCAATCTTCTTTACAACGTCCTGAAATCCTTGCACCTGCTGGTAATTGGGAGTGTGCTAAAGCTGCTGTAGAAAATGGGGCGGATGCAATTTATTTTGGTTTAGATCGGTTTAACGCCAGAATGCGGGCGCAAAATTTTACGGAGGCTGATTTACCGGAATTGATGACATTTCTGCACTATCGGGGTGTGAAAGGTTATGTCACTGTCAATACATTGATTTTCCCGCAAGAGTTAGCAGAAGCGCAGCAATATCTTCGCACAATTATTGCGGCTGGCGTGGATGCAATGATTGTTCAAGATGTAGGTATCTGTCGCGTAATTCGTCATCTATCCCCAGATTTCCCCATCCACGCCTCAACACAAATGACTGTCACCAGTGCAGCTGGGGTAGAGTTTGCTAAATCTCTCGGTTGTCAGTTAGTGGTGTTAGCTCGTGAATGTTCTTTAAAAGAGATTAACAAAATTCAGCAGCAAATTGCCCAAGGGGAAGCGGCTTTACCGTTAGAAGTATTTGTGCATGGTGCGTTGTGTGTGGCTTACTCTGGTCAGTGTTTAACCAGTGAAGCTTTAGGCGGACGTTCAGCGAACCGGGGTGAATGCGCTCAAGCTTGCCGGATGCCCTATGATTTAATTGCTGATGGGGAAATTGTAGACTTAGGCGAACGCAAATATTTACTCAGTCCCCAAGATTTAGCCGGCTTGGAAGTATTACCTGATTTAGTTAAGTCTGGGGTAACTAGTCTCAAAATTGAAGGTCGTTTAAAAGCACCTGAGTATGTTGCTAATGTCACTCGTGTTTATCGCCAAGCATTAGACCAGGTGATGAGGAAATTGGCAAGACCTAACCCCCTAACCCCCTTCCCTACTAGGGAAGGGGGAATAAAATCTTCCCTGTCTACATCGAACAACGGGAGAGGTCAAGAACGCTACAACCTAGAAATGGCATTTTCTCGCGGACTTTACACGGGTTGGTTTGCGGGGATTAATAATCAAGAATTAGTTCATGCGCGGTTCGGTAAAAAACGGGGGGTTTATTTAGGCGAAGTTACCCGCATTCGTAATGAACAGGTGACACTTAAATTAGCAGCACCCCTGAAACCTGGGGACGGTGTGGTATTTGATTGTGGTCATCCAGAGACTAAGGAAGAAGGCGGTCGAGTCTATGGGGTGGTACAGCAGGGAAAAGAAGCTGTGATCACATTTGGCCGGGGTAATGTCAACTTCCAGCGTGTTCATGTAGGCGATAAGCTATGGAAAACCAGTGACCCAGAATTAGATAAACAATTACGCCAGACTTTCGCCGGGGATAACCCCCAATTTCAGCGTCCGATTGACGTGGAAATTTATGGAGAGATTGGTGAGTTATTAATTGCGATCGCCCGCGATGAATTCGGTAACATTGTACAGGTAAAATCAGAAATTCCCGTGGTGGAAGCACACACCAAACCTCTACATATTGAACGCATTAAAGAACAGTTTGGTCGTCTTGGTAACACCCCCTTCCATTTGGGAACATTAACGAATCATCTCAGTGGTAACGTGATGTTACCTGTGAGTGAATTAAACCGGATGCGGCGCGAAATCGTCACCCAGTTAGAAGAGTTACGCAGTCAACCTAAACGCTGGGAACTAAATTCTCACGCTTCCTTCCAAGACCTACTCCCCCCCACATCTCCCCCATCCCCCACATCTCCCTCACTCATCGTCCTAGTCCGTAGCCTCAAACAACTCCAAGCCGCGCTAAAAGCAGGTGTGGAGACACTTTACTGTGAATTTGACGACCCCCGCGTTTATCGGGAAGCCGTGCAGTTAGTTCGTGAATCCCCTGTCCCCTGTTCCCTGTCCCCTGTCCCCTGCATTTGGGTCGCTCCTCCCCGCATTACCAAACCTGGGGAAAACTGGATTTTGCAACAAGTACGCGCTTCCGAAGCTGATGGCTATTTGGTGCGGAATTACGACCAACTCGAATTTTTTGCCGCAGACCGTTGTATAGGTGATTTTTCTCTTAATGTTGCTAATCCTTTAACAGCAGACTATTTCAAGCAGCGTTTTGGTTTGGAACGGCTAACAGCATCCTATGACTTGAATATTACGCAACTGGAAGATTTACTGACAACTTGCCCTAGTGAATGGTTTGAGGTAACAATTCATCAACATATGCCGATGTTCCATATGGAACATTGCGTTTTTTGTGCGTTTCTCTCTGAGGGGACAGACTATACTAACTGTGGCAGACCTTGCGATAAGCATGAAGTGAAATTACGCGTAGACACAGAGAGGCTTGTCGGTAGACATCGCGTCGGTAGTGAACACGTTCTGCAAGCTGATGCAGGTTGCCGCAATACGGTATTTAATGGTATAGCCCAAACTGGAGCAGAGTACGTACAGCGTCTGATAGAATTAGGATTGCGTCACTTTCGGATTGAATTTGTCAATGAAACTCCAGAACAGGTGACGAAAACAATACAGCAATATGATCATCTATTAAAAGGTGAAATCACAGGTTCTCAAATCTGGCGCGAGTTAAAATTACAGAGTCAATTAGGTGTAACTCGTGGGCCGTTAAGGTAATTCGTAATTCGTAATTCGTAATTCGTAATTATTCTTCCACACGGTAGCCCAATTCTGCTAACCTGACGCGGGAGTGTCGCCATTTGGGTTGGACTTTGACAAATAACTCTAGATAAACTTTGCCAGAAATCAGTTTTTGAATTTGCTCCCGCGCTGCACTACCTACGGCTTTAAGCATTGAGCCACCTTTACCGATGAGAATCCCTTTTTGGGAATCGCGTTCAACGTGGATGGTAGCCATGACGCGGGTAATAGCTGGTGTTTCTTCTACTTTATCAATTGCGATCGCTACAGAATGGGGTACTTCTTCACGAGTTAGCAGCAAAATCTGTTCTCGAATTAACTCGCCCATAATAAACCGTTCTGGTTGATCTGTTACTAAGTCCGGTGGGTAGTAGAACGGCCCATGATCTAAATGTTCAATTAATAATGTTTGCAGTTCGGGTAATTCTGCGCCAGTCATCGCAGAAAACTTGACTGTCGGCCATTTATGTGAATCTGCCATCTGTTGATAACTCTCGTCGATATTTTGGGCATTTGCTGGCTGTTGATCAATTTTATTGATACCCAAAATCACTGGTGTTTTACTGTTGATTAGTAGGTCAGCAATAAAGCGATCGCCTGCACCACAAGCTACTGTTCCATCTACCACAAACAAGACTACATCCACCGAGTTAATCGCTATTGTGGCATTCCGCACCAATACCTCACCTAATTGATGATGTGGTTTGTGGATTCCTGGTGTATCAACAAATATTAATTGTGCCTCTGGTGTTGTAACAATCCCTCTTAAACGGTTGCGTGTAGTTTGTGCTACTGGTGAAGTAATAGCAATTTTTTGCCCGACTAATTGATTCATCAACGTAGATTTACCAACATTAGGACGGCCAATAATGCCGATAAAACCTGATTTAAATTCAGGGGGAGCTTGGGGAATCGATACCCCTTCTGAAAAAGATAAGATGTGATTCTCAATACTAGTCACTGTCAGTTCCACCGTTATATTTTATAGTTGGGATATAGTGGTTATAAGTTTTTTTACGAACATACTCAACAAAACATCAATTCACCCTGAGATGTGCGGGGAACTAGTCTTTAATTTTAGTTTAATCTACTACTAAATATATTTTGCTTTAATCTCAAAAAATGAGATGATAACAAGCAAAATCTCTAATATTCTATTTCTTAGAGAGGATTGCTTTTAGTTTAATGGTGTGATGTTCTAATTACATTTAATTACAAAGCATTGAGAATATATATTTATATAATACTTATGCACTATACAAAATAACTATCTTGTGTATTAACATAAATACGTTTTTTCTTTTCCTGATAAATTTGATTCTAAAGCCCTATTTTGATGTTTAACTAATAGTTTTTTATATTAATACAACACTTGATGTAATTAGAATATAGTTTGAAAAACTAACCCTGACGATTATAAATCGCGCCCCACTTGCTACAAGTCGGGAAACCCGCCCAAAGCAGTGGCTTGGCTACACAGACAAAACCCACGTATGTGGGTTTGAAAGACCTAATTTTTGGTTAGTCCGCCTCTGCGGACTTAGCCTGTGTAGTAGCGAATTATATTCGCCCAAAACTCTTCTTAGTACAACTCAGCCTTGAGATAAGCGTTGCTGATAGTGCTTAACAATTTCTTCTGTAACATCAGAGATGGTAAGACCATCGGTTTGAAGTTCAATGGCATCTGCTGCTTTTTTCAGGGGCGAGACTTTGCGAGTGCTATCTTTCCAGTCACGTTCAGCAATATCTCGTTCCAGTTGTTCTAGATTGACTTCTGGTTGTCCTTGTTTTTGAAAGTCTTGTTGGCGACGACGGGCGCGTTCACCAACGGAGGCGGTTAAGAAGATTTTGATTTCCGCATCGGGGAATACATGAGTACCAATGTCTCTACCTTCAGCCACTAAACCACCTTTTTTGCCCCAGCTTTGCTGCTGTTTCACCAAGGCTTCCCGGACAGCACCTTGGGCAGCGATCGCAGATACTTGAGATGTAACGGTAATAGAACGAATGGCTTGAGTCACATCAGTTTCATTAATCCAAACCCGCACCGGAGATTGCAAGTCCGGGCTGGGAGTCAGTTCAATTTTACATTTATTAGCTAATTGGGCGATCGCACACTCATCATCAATGGCAATACCTTGTTCTAGGACTAACCAAGTCATAGCACGGTACATCGCGCCTGTATCTAGATAAACTAGACCTAACTTTGCTGCCACCTGACGGGCTACTGTGGATTTTCCAGCCCCGGCTGGCCCATCAATAGCGATGATAGGTTGGCGATCGCGCAAGATGGTATTATCAATCAACCGTGTAGACCCAAGACGAGCTGCGATCGCAAGCATTCCTTCCTCCGTAACTTTATCTAAAAACATCAATGTAGTCGGTTCAACTAATTCAATATATTCCACTGAGACTGTACTGACCTTGGCTAATTCTTGTTCTACTGCTGCTATCAACTGATTGCGATCGCGTACACCTGCACAAAATACCGTCTCAGCTTGTTGCAAGCCGCGATACAATACGGCTGCTTGCTGTTGTTCCTCCGCAGTCAAATACTGGTTGCGAGAACTCAAGGCCAGACCCGAAGCTTCCCGCACTATCGGACAAGCAATAATCTCTACCGGCAAATTTAAATCAGCCACTAACCGTTTAATGATAGCTAGTTGCTGACCATCTTTTTGACCAAAGTAGGCTCGGTCAGGTTGTACTAAGTTAAAAAGCTTAGTCACAATCGTCGCCACACCTTGAAAGTGACCTAGCCGAGAACGACCACACAAGCCAGATATCATAGCAGATGGAGGGATTACTTGTGTTACCTTATATTCTTGTATATTCTTGTCTATTCCCATTTCTTCCGGAGTCGGTGCAAAAATCGCATTGACCCCAGCTTGTTCACACAACTTTCGGTCTTGTTCCAAAGTCCGAGGATAGCGTTCAAAATCCTCATTGGGGCCAAATTGCAGGGGATTGACAAAAATACTCACAATCACCGCCGAATTTTCTTGTCGCGCTCGTGCAATCAAGCTTAAATGCCCTTGATGTAAACTCCCCATCGTTGGTACTAGACCAATGGCTGTCTGATACCAACCGCTCATCCCATCCAGGACTAGATCATCTGTTCCTGTAAGCTGAGTTTCCCAGCGATGTTGATTTAAATAGCAACGTAAAGCTGCAACTGTTGTCAGCAGACGCACAAAAAAATACCCCTAGTTCTTCTTTCGCCTCTCCTCCGTTAGTTTATATCTGAACTAGGGGTAAGAGAAAGAACTAGGGGAAATTGGGGATTGGGGATCGGGTATTGGGGATTAGTTTGAATCCAAAATCCAAAATCCAAAATCTAAAATTCCCCTTCCCCCAAACTATCGACCCAGGACTTCAATTTTCACTGGTGCAATACCACTACCGATCATGCCTATCATTCTGGCTGCACCGGTCGATAAGTCAATCACTCTCCCCCGAATGTATGGGCCTCTGTCGTTGATTCGCACTACAACAGAACGACCATTGCGGGTATTGGTAACACGCACCCTTGTACCGAAGGGTAAACTGCGATGGGCGGCGGTCATGGCTTCTGAATTGAATCTCTCACCTGTTGCAGTGGGTCTACCATGAAAACCACTACCGTAAAAGGATGCTATCCCTTGGAAGCTGAGTCTAATGTTGCTAGCAATTTGTTGGGGCAAATTAGCTACTGACTGTGATGAACCTGAACGTGATGGTAAGTTAGCAATCTCTTTGAGAGGAGAGGCGTTGCCGATGAGTCTCCGTAGGCGGTTTGTGGCTTGCAACGCGTCTTTTGCTAGGTCATTGGTGGTATCTGCCAGGCGGGTATTTTGATTAATTTCCACCAATTCTTGGTTGTTGATTTTGATGGTGTAGCGATCGCCTGGCTGTTGTTGGATTGAGACGTTTTTGTTTCGAGATGGATTGGCAACTCTCGCTTCGTCTTGTCCTTTCCAACTGACGCTGATTTGATCAGCTTTAACATTATTGCGGATCATCTGGTTGATCCTGGCTGCTATGAGACCGGCTTTATGCACTGGGTCATCTTGCAGCGAGCCAGTTGGAATCTTCTTGGCATTTGCTATATTGCCTAGACTCGCTACCTGAAATGAGTTCCCAGTATTAAGGGCGTACAATTGCACGCCCTGATCATCTTCTCCCACCACACCTACTTTCTTTTCAGTGCTGGCAATTGGTTTAGAACTCAAAAAGGTAATAACTGGAATGTTTCGGATATACAGGGTCGCCGCCCTCCGACCGCCAACGTTGTGAGGATGAATGCTCGTATTCACAGCATCAGAGGTATTTCCCCCTGTTGAAGTTTTCAACTCTCCCACTTTGACTACATCACCAGCTGCTGCTTTTGGTGCAGCTGGTGTACTTAGATTAGTGGTTTGAGTCCGACCAACTGAGGGTGAACCCCCTATGGTCAGAGACAGGGCGACAATAGTCCAAAAATGTCTTTGATTCATGCGTCCGATTTTAAAGCGACTATAGAACAGCAGTTTCTTATTAGTTGGGAGCTTGTAAAAAATTTTATTTATTAGCAAACTCTCCTAAGATGCGAACTCGTTCCGCTTTTACTTTCTGTTTATAACTGCAACAGACTAGCACGAAGTTCTAAGCTTGGGGATCAGGGTTTTAGCGTAGAAATTATCATGTTTCTCCAATTTAAGTTCTGAGGACAAGGGCTAAACCTTGGTCAAATGCGGATTTCGCCTATGTAACGTTTTTTTCAAACTACTAACATTTTTTTATTTAAACTTAAGATTTTCCGGATTTTAAAATGCTGGGATGAAGAATAACTCTATCAGTAATTTTTCTAATAACTAATGTAATATTTTGAATGGTATAAATCTTACTGATAATACCAATAGTAATCCCATATAATACAAAAAAATAGCAAAAGTTTTATTGAACTTAATTTATTTTATGTTTTTTTACATTATCTTACAAACTAGTCACATAGAGATTTATAGCCAGAATAGTTTTGTATTTTAGTAAAAAGAGGGAAATAAATTTATATATTTTTTATAATGCAGAATCTGTAATAATACTTTTTAGGTAGCTTAAAGATGTAGTGACAGTGACATAGCACTACAGTAATCATGAGTAAAAAAAGATGCCACTTACTGTAGCAGATATTTTATTTCATCAAAATAAAGTTGATTAGGAAAAAGTGAAAAATTATCATCGAAAAGTGTGTAGACTATTTTGATAAGTATTAAAAGTTACACTTGAACAGTAAATTTTAAGTCAGTTGATCAACTAAGCTTTTAAATATCAAGCTATTAGCCTCATGCCCAACCCAGGAAATCAAGAAAATTTAGAAATAACTTCCTCTCCACTGTTGAAGGTGATCAATGAATTGCACGTTAAATACCAGTCACTGAAGGAAGGAATATTAGCGAATTACATTCCCGAACTAGCAAAAGTTAACCCAGATTTATTTAGTATTTGTATTGTTACCGTAGACGGTCAGGTTTACGAAGTTGGGGATTATCAACAGCTATTTACTATCCAATCAATTTCTAAAGTATTTGCTTACGGACTGGCCTTAGAAGATCATGGACGGGATTATGTGTTGACTAAAGTCGGAGTAGAACCAACAGGGGAGGCATTTAATGCGATTATCCTTGATGAGCAATCAAAGCGACCTTATAACCCAATGGTAAATGCTGGAGCGATCGCCACGACCAGTTTAATTAAAGGAGCGGGAGCAACAGAACGCCTCAATCGGTTATTGGATATGTTCCGGAGGTACATTGGTCATGATGTATTTGTGGATATTTCCGTATTTACCTCCGAACGCAGCACAGGACATCGCAACCGCGCAATGGCACATCTGATGCTCAACTTTGGCATGATTGACCAAAATATTGAAGAAGCCTTAGACCTATATTTTCAACAATGCGCCGTGATGATGAACTGTCGTGACTTGGCCGTCATGGCTGCTACTTTAGCCAACAGAGGTGCAAACCCCATCACAGGTGAACAAGCTGTAGATAAGCGTTACATCAAAGATATTCTCAGCGTCATGTACACCTGCGGGATGTATAACTTTGCAGGCGAATGGGCTTACAAAATTGGTATCCCTGCCAAAAGTGGTGTTTGTGGCGGTATTATGGCTGTCGTCCCCCATCAAATGGGAATTGCTGTGTTTTCACCACCTTTAGATAGCCGTGGTAACAGTGTCAGGGGAGTAAAAGTTTGTGAAGAACTATCCCAGCGTTTAGGCTTACATCTATTTGATTGCTCAGGTTCACAAGTTTGAAGGATACCCGATCAGAGAAGCTACATCTATATATATAGGATATAGGAATCCGATTTGATTTATGTTGGCGTAGCCTGCACTCGCGCTTAAAAATATCAATGCGTTACGCTTACGCCTAACATACCCTACTGGACTTTCTACTACTTATCTCAATATACGAGCTTGGGTTAAGCGCAGCGCAACCCAACATGGATCTCGGAAAATCAAAACTCAGCACTAAATTTCC
>NZ_JAYGGZ010000094.1:0-10975 GCF_034931465.1 Anabaena sp. UHCC 0399
GTCTACGACACGCTACGCGAACGCAAAATCTAAAATTGGTTGACTTCCGCGTAGCGGTATTAGCTGTCCCCTTCATTTTTGATCCTGATGCGGCGTTCAAACAACTCTTTAATCACCAGAGTGAAAGCAGCCAATCCGGCTAGTACCACCGAAGCAGCAAAGGCACTTTGGGAATCGTAATTACGATAAGCCCCTTCTACATATAAAGTTAAAGTCTGTGTACGGCCAATTAAATTACTCGATACCACAGCAATAGCACCATACTCTCCCATCGCTCGAGCAGTGGTGAGAATTACACCATACAATAATGCCCAACGAATAGAAGGTAGTGTCACTCGCCAGAAAGTTTGCCATTCACTAGCACCCAAAGTTTTAGCAGCTTCTTCTTCTTGAGTCCCGACTTCTTCTAGTACCGGAATCACTTCCCGCGCCACAAAGGGCATTCCCCCCAACATAGTCGCCAGAGCAATACCAGGAAAGGCAAAGATAACCCTGATATCTAAGGATTGTAGTAGGGGGCCAAGTAACCCATTACGTCCATAGAGGGAGACTAGCATTAAACCTGTAACAATGGGTGAAATAGAAAAAGGCAAGTCAATAATACTTAGTAGCAACGTGCGTCCTGGAAATCGACGGCGGGCAATGACCCAGGCGGCACATAGACCAAAGACAACGTTAAACGGCACTGCTATTGCTACCGCTAGTGCTGTCAACCGCACAGCTTGAGTGAAATCACGGCTAGTAAGAGTGGCAAAAAATGGAGCAATACCCCGGCTAAAAGCTCCAATGAAGACATAAAGAGTGGGGAGCAGCAATACCAGTACAAAATAAGCCACCACTGCCCCAATCAAAATAGTTCTGCCCCAATCTCCAGCTTGCTTGGGTTTTACTCCACCAGATGGAAGAGACTGGTTCGATCTGACATCAAGCACCATAGCGTTGCCTCCAAGTTTGCAAGAAATTCACTGTCAGCAGCAGCAATAGGGAAATCAGCAAAAGAACTGTGCCAATAGCTGTCGCCCCAGGGATGTCGTTTTGTTCGAGGCGTTGGAATACTAAAATGGGAGCAATTAAATCTTTATAGGGAACATTAGCAGCAATCAAGACCACCGAGCCATACTCTCCCACAGCCCTAGCAAAAGCCTGGGTTGTACCTGTCAGGATAGCTGGTATTAGAGGGGGTAATATCACCCGCCAAAAAGTTACCCATCGGGAAGCCCCTAAAGACCAGGCAGCTTCTTCTATTGTTAAATCCAGTTCTTGCAGCACTGGCTGTACAGTACGAACAACAAAGGGGACGGAAATAAACACCATCGCCACCGCCACCCCCAACCGAGTGAAGGAAACTCTAATACCAAAAGGTGTAAGAAGCGAGCCAATCCAGCCTTGCTCACTGTAAACTGTGGCAAGAGTGATACCTGCAACCGCCGTGGGTAGGGCAAAGGGTAGGTCAATCACCGCATCCAAAACTCGCTTAAAAGGAAATTCGTAGCGTACCAGCACCCAAGCTGTAGCAGTACCTGCCACACAGTTAATAGCGGCTGCAAATAAGGCAGTACCAAAGGTTATGCTGTAGGCTGATAGGGCAATGGGGGCAGTGGCCAGTCGCCAAAACTCTGCGGGTGAGAGTGTTGTAGCCCTAAGAATCAAGGCAGCGACAGGCAGCAATAGAACGATGGAAATATAGGTAAGGGTAACCCCCCACGGCAAAGAAAAGTGCTTAAGCCAATTTTTGGGCGCGAGGGAAAAATTAGACTGTGTATTTGAAACTGTCATGGCTAACGAATATGAGTTAGATGCTAACGTCGGGCAATGTTCGCCTGGATGTCGTCAAAAATTGCGCCGTCAGCAAAGAACTTGGGACTGACTTGATTCCATCCGCCAAAATCTTCGATGGTGAACAGGGTAGTGATTTTGGGATAGTTAGCGGCAAATTCTGCGACTACTTCTGGTACTACTGGACGGAAGCCTACTTTGGCGAATTCGCGCTGGGCTTCAGGGGTAAAGAGAAACTGGATAAAGGCTTCTGCTACTTCGCGAGTACCCCGCTTATCAACATACTTATCGACTACGGCAATGGGACTATCGATGGAAATATTGATATCAGGAACTACATAGGGTAAATTTTGTCCCTGCTGTTTCGCTAAGATTACTTCGTTTTCATAGTTGATGAGGGCATCTCCCTGATTTTGGGCAAAGAATGCGTCAGTGGCTTCACGGGCATCTTTCGGCAATACTGGCACATTTGCATAGACTTTAGTGACAAATTCTTTGGCTTGTGCTTCAGTACCGCCTGTTTTAGTTATCTTTCCCCACAAGGCCATGTAGTTCCAACGAGCGCCACCAGAGGTTTTGGGGTTGGCAGTGATTACACTAACATCATCGCGGGCTAAATCATCCCAATTTTTAATATTTTTGGGGTTGCCTTCACGGGTAACGATCGCGCCCACAGAGCGGTGGACAATACCGTTGCCATTGGGTGTCTTTTTCTCCCAGCCTGGCTGAATCAGTCCAGCATCCTGGATTTGTAAAGTATCTGCTGATAATGCTAGAGCTACGACATCTGCTTCTAAGCCGTCAATTACCGCACGGGTTTGAGAGCCTGATCCGCCGTAGCTTTGGTCAAATCTCACGGTCTGCCCAGTTTTTTCTTGCCACTGTTTAGTGAATAGGGGAATAATTTTTTCATAGGCAGTGCGGGTAACGGCGTAGCTTACCAGAGTAATGTCTTTTGTTTGTGAAGCTCCACCGTTAGTGTTGCTAGGAGAGCAGGATGCAGTCGTTACAGTCAAGCTTACTGCTACCAAAAACAGCGAAATAAAACTTTTTAAAGACATTCGTTTCCATCGATTCCAATTATCCAACCACATCCTGACTTTAGTCTCCTTGCTTTAAACTACATCTAGTCAATCAAGTTATAGTATTTTTTAGCTTAGTCATATATATTACAGATAACTAAATCAAATAGCAAGGCAATCACCATAATCTTGACTGAGATTATGGTGATTGCATGACTTTTAAATATGGCAGCTTGATGGAGGTGATTAGCTCTACGAAAATGGCTTTACAGTGCTGAGTAGTGAGTCCTGAGGAAGAAAAAGAGTAATCAACTTGAGTTCGGGTTAAGCCAAAAGCTAAAAAGCTGATTCTGTAAGAGTTAAGCAAAACTCTAAGTGATAAAAGAAGCGATTAAAGTAGAATCATTTTGTCAATAATGGTTACAAATGAGACTAATCTTAATAATATGCGTTATTGAGAATAGATTAAAACAGAGTTTCAAACCGAACAATGAAAAATCAAGGGTTTTGAGGATTTCTGATCCCGCACTCAGGTTAAATATAGGACAGGTTGCTGGATTTAACGCTATTTTCACCTTACTACCTGCCCCTTTTCTGATCCCGAACTCAGGTTTATTAGTACAGTTAATACTGATGTTCAAGCACTCGATAATCTTGGTTTTGAAGTATCCACCTAATATTCTCAGCCTTTGGTGATACGACCTGATTATCACCTTGTGCTGCCTCTAAGCAAACCCTCAATTTTTCAGCTAGTATCTGCACACCTGGTTCTCCCAACATACCTAGATGTGTACCAGGAACTTCGTGAATTTCTACCCCTTGTTTAGCCATTCCACTCCAGCCTCTACAGGGCGCGAACTGACACCATCTCAAAACTTCTTTCGTAGTAAATAAAGTTACCTTGCCAGCATAGGGTTTGGCTACATAATCCGCCATTGTCGCCTGCTTGAGAACTTCTATTAATGCCATGTTGTAAGGGTTGGCATCTTCAGCAAAAGAGTGTTCATTCCACAAATCAAATTTGCTACTATGTTTCCCAGTTAACATGGACTTGAACCAATCCACTTTGGCGAAAACATAGTTCCTTCTATCTACAGATGGTAGTCGCAATAGGGTGAGCCAGTAGACATACAATGTACGCAATAGTGAGGGATGATTGATATACAGACTGGGGTTATATGTATCAAACATTGCTAGTAAAGCCACGCGATCGCCTTGAGCAACTAACTGACGCGCCATTTCAAAAGCAACTGTTCCACCACTAGAGAAACCACCTAACAGATAAGGCCCTTGGGGTTGAACAGTGCGAATTTCTTTGATGTAGTGAGAGGCCATGTCCTCAACTCTAGTGTGGGGTGCTTGTTTACCATCAAGTCCTTGTGCTTGCAGTCCATACACAGGTTGCTCTGCATCTAGGTGACGTACTAAAGTTTGGTAGCCAATAACATTTCCTCCCAAGGCATGGATCAAGAATAGAGGACGTTTCGCATTGCTACCCGGCTGAATTGTCACCAGAGAAGACCAAGAAGTTTTTGTGTTTGATTGGCGGAGAATGCTAGCTAATTGTTCTATGGTTGGTGATTGCAACAAGGTAGCTAAAGGAAGTTTTTGAGCAAATTTCTTTTCAACTTGCGTAAATAATCTTACCGCAAGTAGGGAATTTCCCCCCAACTCAAAGAAATTATCTCTAATGCCAATTGACTGAATACCTAAAACCTCTGACCAAATTTGCGCTAACTCGATTTCTACGGCATTCCTAGGCGCAACAAAGGCTTTTTCTAAGTCCGGTCTTTGGTCAGGGATGGGCAGAGCGCGGCGGTCTACTTTACCATTAGGAGTTAGAGGGATGTAGGCGATCGCAATAAAGGCAGATGGAATCATATACTCTGGCAATTTTTCTTGCAGAAACCGCCGTAATTCATTCATCACAGGTGCAGATTCACCATTTACTACCACATACGCCACCAAACGCTTATTTCCTGGCTCATCTTCCCTAGCTATAACTACAGTTTCCTGTACAGAGTCGTGTTGTGTGAGTACACTCTCAATTTCTCCCAACTCAATGCGGAAACCGCGAATCTTAACTTGATGGTCAATTCGACCGAGGAATTCAATATTACCATCACTGAGATAGCGAGCTAAGTCCCCAGTTTTATAGAGCCGTGCTTCTTTCTTGTCGCTGAAAGGATTGGGGATAAACTTTTGGGCTGTTAGTTCGGGTTGATTTAAATAGCCAGAGGCTAAACATTCCCCACCAATATGCAACTCTCCAGAAACACCAATGGGGCAAGGATTCAGGTAAGCATCAAGAATGTAATATTGAGCGTTTTGGATGGGTTTACCATAGGGAATACTCTTCCAATGCGGCTCGACTTTGCTGATGGGATAATAATTAGACCAAACAGTGGCTTCCGTTGCTCCACCCAAACTAATGACCGCAACCCCTGGGAAGGTGGTTTTAAGTAAATCTGGTAGTGTGACTGGTATCCAATCACCACTCATAAATACTAGGCGCAGTTGGGGATGACAATTACTTGCTTGAACCTTGGGAAAAAAGCCAGCCAGTTGTTGCAGTGCAGGCGGCGCAGAATCCCAGAATGTAATTGGCTCATGACAGAGAATGTGCAGTAAAGCTTCTGGATCTCGAACATCATGGCTAGATACCACCCGAATCGAACCACCTGCGGCTAACAGTCCGAAAATGTCATAAACTGACAGGTCAAAACACAAGGATGTGATAAATAAAACTCTGTCTTCAAAATTAACATTAAATGTTTTGTTCACCCACTCAATCAGGTTGATTACTGGTTGATGACGAACTACAACCCCTTTTGGTGTACCTGTAGAGCCAGAGGTAAAAATCACATAGGCAATATCATTGGAATTAGCAGATATTGGTAAATTTTCTGTAGGTAGTAAATCTAGATAGGAACGATGCCAAACAGAGGGTGTAGGGGTATGAGGTTGTAGGGGTGTAGGGGAAAAAACTTCTTGGTGATTCTCTGGTTTTTTGCCTGCTTCACTATGTGGAGATTTATCTAAACAGATTAAATGTTGTAGTGCGCTCAGTTCTAGCTCATGAATACTAGATAAGAGGCAAGTTTGGGTGACTAGACAGTTAATTTGCAGAGAAGACAGCAGTAATTGAATGCGTGCTTTGGGAAAACTGGGTTCTAGTGGTACATATGCGCCTCCAGCTTTCAAAATCCCTAGGACAGCCGGAATCATTTCTAGCGATCGCTCTAAATATACACCAACTAACACCCCTGGTTTGACACCCAGTTGCTTCAAGTGATGGGCTAACTGATTAGCTCTCCAGTTCAACTCTTTGTAGGTAAGTTGTTCCTCTCCACAAACAACGGCTATAGCGTCTGGTGTCTGCTCTACTTGCGCCTCAAACAGTTGATGAATACAAAGTTGCTCTGCAAAATCTGTTTGTGTATGATTCCACTCCATCAACATTTGATGTCTTTCATCTGTCGTTAATAGTGGTAATTCTCCTAAACACTGCCAGGGATTAGTTGCCATGCTGGACAATAAAGTCTGAAGATGTCCCAGCATTCGACCGATTTTGGCATCGTCGAAGTTGTTTTGGTCATATTTGAGTTTCAATAATAATTCTGACTCTGCATAGCCAACCAATGTCAGAGGAAAGTTAGTTTGTTCTTCTTGCTTTACTTCCAGGTTTTGCCATCTGTCACCCTGAGAACGTAAAGCTGAATTCAATTCATACTTGTCAAATACCAGAATGCTATCAAATAAAGAAGTTCCGCCGGGAACATCACTCCATCTTTGAATGTTGACTAGAGGAGTGTGTTCATAGTCTCGCAACGCTACCCACTGCGATCGCAATTCTTTCAGCCAAGTCAAAAGCGGTTTTTCTCCTGACACCTTGACTCGAACTGGCAGAGTATTGATCAATAATCCTACCATCGACTCCGCCCCAGCTACAGAGGAATGACGACAGGCTCTTGTCGCCCCAAACACAACATCGGACTCACCACTATAACGACTCAGCAATAAAGCCCAAGCACCTTGTACTAAGGTATTCAGAGTGAGTTGATGTTGTTCTGCTAAAGACTGCAACATCGCCGTAGTTTTTTCTGAGAGTCGGATTGCTTGCTCGCCAAAACCGCTTTGATTGCGAGGGGTTGAGTCTACTAATAAAGGCGTGGGTGCAGTGAAGCCTTTGAGCAAGTCCCGCCAAAAACTTTCAGATTTAGACCAATCCTGTTGCTGTAACCATGCGATGTGGTCTTGATAAGGACGAGGTTGAGGAAGTTGTAAGTCTTTTCCTTCGCAGAAAGCATCATAGAAGGTGAACACTTCCTTGATGATGACGGACAAAGAGCGACCATCTAACAAAGCATGGTGAAAAGTCCAAATAAATTGGTAGACAGATTCTTTTATCCGAAATAACGCTAGGCGCATCAATGGCGCGACATTGAGTTCAAAACCCAGCCTGCGATCGCTTTGCAGATAAACTTGCAAGTTAGTTGATTGTTCTGTGTCAGATAAGCCACTCCAATCATGCTGTTCTAAGGGAATTGTTACATCTTGATGCACACATTGCAGAGGTTCTCGTCCATTTTCCCAATCAAAGCTAGTTCTTAAAACTGCGTGTCGTTCTACAACTCTCTGCCATGCTTGTTGGAATGCCACAACATCAATTCTTTCATGTACTAAACAGATCAGTTGCTCAATATCTACTCCCGAATTTTGAGCAACTAGACTGTTAAAAAGCATTCCTTGCTGTATAGATGATAGTTGATATGAATTTTTTAAACTTACTACTTTCATTTTGTTGGTATAAATAGTTTGTCGGGAACAATGATTGTTAAAAATGTAACTATCTGAACGAAAAATTAGATGCTGTAGATGCTTTAAGGTATAAAGTAATTAATAGATGACGACAAAATACTTCATCTATACAATTACTCAATGAATATCTTTAGAAAATACTGAAAATGTAAGAGCATGAGAAAATTCTGCCTTCAATCACTATCAATAGACTTTACCAAGTAATATTTCCGATTCTGTATAAAAATAATGAAGAATAATCTACAGCTTAAAAAGAAAATATAAAGACAAAAATTATATTCCGTGATTTTAAGTATCAAAAATAATATTTAAGGACTGTAATCTGTATAAAAAAATAAATTCGTTCAAGAAAATTCATAACACAAGTATTACATAAATAACGAAGTATTGATTTTTATACACTTCTTTCTCCGAGATATAACCTAAAATAACAAAAGTTATATCCCATGAACTGAAAGCTATTTTTTATTATTCAAACTCCGATACTCCCAAGGATTTGTAAATTTAGCATCACCCCAAATTCCAATCTTTTGCTGTTGCGCTTTGGCTTCAGCTTGTTGTACCAATTCTTTACTAGGACACTTATTTAAATAAGGACGATAAACCTTAGCTAATCCTTCCTGGATTAAAACTTCTTGAACAAAAGTACCGTCTTTTAACCGTACCTCAGCTACTTTGCGTCCATAACGATCGCTATCTGTAATATTCAAGGTAACGCGATCGCCACTTTGTTTGACCAATTGCTCTAATCTTTGCTGCGCTTTCGCACCCCAACTAAATTGATTGCGATCGCGCACTCTTCTACTAGCCTGCTCTTTCCGGGAATGGGCTATTTCTGGCGCATCCATGCAAGCAAAGCGCACAGTAAACTTATTACCCTTGGCATCCTTAACTGCTAAGGTATCGCCATCACTTACACGTTCAACTAAGTCACCAGAAGCACCAAATAAGCGATTGCAGCCCATCAAGCCTAAAATGATAAATCCTGAACTCAACAAAATCAGTAACTTTTTGTTTAATTTAGTCATTATTTCTTCTCCCTGTCCCTTATCCCCTGTCACCTGTCTTCCTCTCATCATTTGCTGATAATACTAATTAGCTATCACTTCTAGATTTAGTATTCCCGTATATCTCTTATAGGACTTACGCACAAATTACGGAATAACGTATCGCTAAAGCGAAAGCTCCGCTCACGCGTAGCGCATACTACAGAGACGCAGATAACACAGAGAAATAAGGGTTTGAGAGAGTTTTTGCGTAAATCCTGCCTTAAACAGAAAAATTTCCTAATCGCATCGAGTTAAGTTCTTTAGTCTGCTGATCCCAATGCCAACGTAATAAGTTAGCTTTTTGATTAGGGGAAATTCCCGGTAAACCTATTGCCTGTCTAGGTGCATTCGTAGCTAAGGCGATCGCAGTTTCTACTTCACAAATACCCCACTTTATCAAGTTCTGTACTCCCACCAATAAGGGTAGAGTTGTCCCCGATAATGTCCCATCTGGTAGCCGTGCAGTGCCGTTTTTTACTTCTATTTCCCGACTATCCCAAGGATAAACCCCATCCGGTAGTCCCAAAGGTGAAAGGGCATCGCTAACTAAAAATAGTCCTTGGCTGGCACGGAGGAGAATTTGTAACATGGTGGGTGTAATATGCTGTCCATCAGCAATAAAACCACACATCACACCAGGATGGGTAATGGCTGCGCCTAATAAGCCTGGTTCGCGGTGATGTAGGGGTGGCATAGCATTGAAGGCATGAGTCACCATTGTTGCACCCAGTTCAAAAGCTTGTTTTGCTTGTACCTCTGTGGCTTGAGAATGTCCTAAACTGATGGTGATACCTAAAGAACGTAAATAAGGGATGACTTCCCCTGTAGAATCTAACTCTGGTGCTAAGGTGATGACTTTAACAATATGAGCGTAATCACCCAAAACCCGCTTTACCTCATCAATGGTTAACGGTAATAAATACTTTGCCGGATGTGCGCCACGCTTTTGATAATTTAAGAATGGCCCTTCTAGATGGACTCCGAGAATCTGAGAACCTGTTTTGGGAGTCGAGATAAAATCTGCAATCACAGCTAGCGATCGCTGTATATTCTCTACTGAAGTTGTCACCAGTGTCGGTAAATATCCATCTACCCCCACATCCCATAAAAATTGGTTGATTTTCTCTAATAAGTGAGAGTTTTCAACAGATAAATCAGGAAAAGCCAAGCCTAAAGCACCATTAATCTGTAAATCAACACCGCCCAAAGAAATCCAATCCCCAGCCACATCTAATATTTGCAATGATGGTGGCGAAACTCGTTTAAATACTGTTCCCATCGGCTGGATTTGCTCAATTATGCCCTCTTGATTAACCGAGAGCATCTGCAAATCTTGGTAGCCAGGGACTCTAGCATTGATAATTTTTATAGGTTGGGAATTGGGCATGGAGAATTAGGCATTGGGCATGATTCATTGGTATTAACTCATGTACCGAATATTTAATCAAGCAAAGTAATAGCGATATATCGAGGCATAGAAATGGAGAGAAGGAAAAAAAGAGGATAATACGGCTTGTTTCTTAACTTTTCACTCACAACTCAGCACCGGCTAAACGCCGCGCTACCGCTAACAGCACTCACAACTCAGCACTCAGCACTCAGCACTCAGCACTTAATATGAGATGATAATTGCACCCTCAGCTTGTTATATTTACTATGTCTCCTGTTGTTGGCATTATTATGGGCAGTGATTCCGATTTGCCCACCATGAAAGATGCGATCGCTGTTTGTGATGAGTTTGGCATTGAGAATGAAGTAGCGATCGTTTCTGCTCATCGGACTCCAGAACAGATGGTGCAATATGCTAAACTTGCTCACCAAAGAGGAATTAAAGTCATCATTGCTGGAGCTGGTGGTGCTGCCCATCTTCCTGGCATGGTAGCATCCTTAACACCATTGCCTGTGATTGGTGTTCCCATCGCTACACGCAATTTACAAGGTGTAGATTCTTTGTATTCTATTGTTCAGATGCCAGCAGGTATTCCAGTCGCCACAGTAGCTATAGGCAATGCCAAAAATGCCGGACTCTTAGCAGTGCAAATTTTGGCTACTCACCAGCCAGAACTACTAGAAAAAGTCCAAAATTACCGTCAAAGCCTATCTGATATGGTCATGGGCAAGCAGGCAAAACTAGAAGAACTAGGATATAACCAATATCTCCAACAAGAATTTTAAAGGGCATTGGGCAAGAAAAGTCAACGAATTTTGGATTTGTTTCACCTACAAAGGGTGTTAAGTAATCTAACAAAATTAATTACACAAATCAATATACACTATAATTTAGGATTTACTTAGATAATAATTGGG
>NZ_JAYGGZ010000095.1:0-667 GCF_034931465.1 Anabaena sp. UHCC 0399
CCCTTAAAAAGGGGGGTTCTGAAGATTCGGCTTCCCCCCTTTCTAAGGGGGGATTGAGGGGGGATCTCACCTTCTCCGCTTCCTCCAGCAACAACCTCGCCAACGCTGTCGATTTCCCCGAACCAGGCCGCCCTACTAGCAAAACGTGTTCTTGAGCATACTTCCGCAACCCTGCCAGCACGTCTAAACGCTCAACTTGCTGGCTTGCGCTCCTTTCTTCCTTGCCAGATTGCACCGTCTGCACCATAAAATCTAACAGTAGCGGTGAATGCTTCTGCTCAACTCGCTGCTGTCCCACTACATCCGTCAACGTGTAAGCATTCCACCATTGGGCATAATCATTGCAGAGTGATTGTAGGTAGTCATTCCAGTTGATCATGGTGTGCGGAATTGTGGGATGCTGATTTTGGGCAAAGGGCAAGGGTTACAGGGAAGGGTGAAATATTTTTAACTTCACCTCTAGTAGTCCATCAAATTTGAATGGAGGGATAAGCAAGTTTGTAGTAAGGACTTTAGTCCTTAGAAAAATCAGGACTAAAGTCCTTACTACGAACCGTCAAAACTAACTTGATAGACCACTAGTAATAATATGTGAGGGATATGGTTTAATTTACTGAGTCAAATTATAACTGCTTTATCGGGTTCTAGATTCTCGTGAACGAGTAAT
>NZ_JAYGGZ010000095.1:1041-10042 GCF_034931465.1 Anabaena sp. UHCC 0399
CTCAAGCTGGGAGACCCGTCCAAGGCGGTGACTTCCCAACCTAAGCCTTAATTACGAATTACAAATTACGAATTACGAATTACAAATTACGAATTATATTAATTTCATCTCAGTGAACTCTACCAATACCAATGTCTAACCCATTACAAACTGAACCCCAGCCCCAACCTCTCAGTAATTTTGAATTAGACTTGCTCAAAGAAGAATACTTTTTTCTGCAAAACACCATCGAAGACTATAACAAGCAGATTTGGGTAATCAAAGCATTGGGAATTACTGGGACTGGGGGCGTTTTAGCATTGATGTTACAGCAAAAACCGAATACCAACATGGTGAGCGTTAGCGATGCCTTCAGGCTTATCGCTATTATTGGTTGTACTATTCCCCTATTTTTCTGGATATTGGAAAGTCAATGGAAACACTTTCAGCGCGGTTTCTATCCCCGTGTAGCTGAAATTGAATTTATCCTGACTCAAAAATATGGTTTCAACTCTCCCGGTATCTACAACAGTTGGAGTCATTCTTTGAAACGCATCCCCCAGCCTAAACGTCAGGGTTATCTGTGGGATGGTTTGCTCAATCGCACTGTGTTTGTTAGCTACGTTTTAGAAATTGCTTTTCTGTTACTGATGGCTGTTTTAGCCCCTATAATCTGGAAATAAAAAATACCCCGGTATAAATACCAAGGGTAAATTAATAGTTCAGTTTCACTGAATATTTAGTTAGCTAGCGTTTGCTAAGAGTAACTCTCGCTTTTCTGATGGGCGTACTTGTACTTGACCATCATCATTGACATCAACAATAACTGTGCAACCGTCAGCGACTTCACCAGAGAGAATTGCTTCCGCTAGGGAGTCTTCTAGGAGGCGCATAATTGCCCGACGTAATGGTCTAGCACCGTAGCTGGGGTCATAACCTTGGGTGACTACTAGGTCTTTAAACTGTTCGGTCACTTCTAAGATGATGCCTTTTTCAGTCAGGCGGCTAGCCACATCACGCAGCATGATATCAGCAATTTGCTTGACTTCATCCTTAGCCAGTTGAGTGAAGACGATAATATCATCCAAACGGTTGAGGAATTCAGGACGGAAGTAATTTTTCAGTTCTTCGTTAACTAAGTTACGAATGCGCTGGTAACTAGCGTCTGGTTGGTTATCAAATTCAAAGCCTAAACCACCACCACCTTTTTCGATTACCTTAGAACCAATGTTAGAAGTCAAGATAATTAAGGTGTTCTTGAAGTCTACCTTGCGACCTTTGGCATCGGTGAGGTGTCCGTCATCCAAAATTTGCAGCAGCATATTGAATACATCGGGGTGTGCTTTTTCGATTTCGTCGAACAGCAACACGGTGTAAGGTCTGCGGCGCACAGCTTCGGTGAGTTGTCCCCCTTCGTCATAACCGACGTAACCAGGAGGCGAGCCGATAAGTTTGGAGACGGTATGACCTTCCATGTATTCGGACATATCTAGCCGAATCATGGCATCTTCAGCACCGAAGAAGTAAGCCGCTAAGGACTTGGCTAATTCGGTCTTACCAACACCGGTGGGGCCGGAGAAGATAAAGCTAGCAATGGGGCGGTTGGGGTTCTTTAAGCCAACTCTAGCGCGACGGATGGCGCGAGAAACAGCCGTTACCGCTTGCTCTTGACCGATGAGCCGCTTATGGAGGGTGTCTTCTAGGTGCAGCAGTAACTCTGACTCAGATTCTGTCAGCTTGTTAACTGGTACGCCAGTCCAGGAAGCCACGATTTGCGCGATGTCTTCTTCGTCTACAACGATAGGATTAGCATTTTTTTCCGTGGAAGCGGCTTGTAGTTCTGCTTCCAAGGCAATTTCCTGGTCGCGCAGTTCTCCGGCTTGATTAAAGTTTTGCAGTCTAACGGCTACGTTTTTAGATTTAGAAACTTCAAGGAGTTTGCGCTTAAGTTCTTTATCACTCGAAATCTTCGAGTTCCGTAAACGCACACGAGAGCCAGCTTCATCAATTAAGTCTATGGCTTTATCTGGCAAAAAGCGATCGCTAATATAGCGGTCTGATAACTCGGCGGCTGCAACTACGGCTGCATCGGAAATCTGAACTCTATGATGCTGCTCGTAGACTGAGCGCAAACCATAGAGAATTTCAATGGTTTCTTCGATGGAGGGTTCACCAACTAAAATCGGTTGGAAACGCCGCTCTAAGGCTGCATCCCGTTCGATGTGTTGGCGATATTCATCTAAGGTGGTTGCGCCAATACACTGGAGTTCACCCCGCGCCAAGGCTGGTTTGAGAATGTTAGCCGCATCTAAGCCGCCTTCTGTCCCGCCAGCACCGACTAAGGTATGAATTTCATCAATTACTAAGATGACATTTCCCGCCGTGCGGACTTCATCAATTACTTTCTTGATGCGTTCTTCAAAGTCTCCCCGAAAGCGCGTTCCAGCCACTAATAAACCCATATCCAGGCTGATAACTTGCTTACCTTCCAAAACTTCGGGGACATCTTGGTTAATAATACGCTGTGCCAATCCTTCTGCGATCGCTGTTTTACCCACCCCTGGTTCACCAATTAACACGGGGTTGTTCTTCGTGCGACGACCAAGAATTTGAATCGCCCGCTCAATTTCTTTCTCGCGACCAACTACAGGGTCAAGCTTGCCTTCTTGGGCTAATTTGGTGAGGTTTCTGCCAAATTCTTCTGTGGTGAGGGTTTGGTTGCGTCTGTTACTAGCACCGCCGACAACCACGGTAGGATCTTCACCTAAACGCCGAATCACAGCAGAGCGGACATTTCTCAGGTCAACACCCAAATTTTGCAATACTTTGGCGGCTACACCTTCACCCGCTTCGGTTAATCCCAAAAGTAAGTGTTCTGTGTTGATGTAATTATGTCCGAGACCGTGAGCTTCTCTAAATGATTGCTCAAATAGACTTTTGACTTTAGGAGTAAAGGGAATTTCTGGTGGTACGAACCCAGAACCCCTACCAATAATTTTTTCGACTTCGCGACGTGCGTCTTTGAGAGTTACACCCAACTCAGTCAGCACTTTGGCAGCAACCCCAGTTCCTTCTCCCATCAAACCCAGGAGAATTTGTTCAGTTCCTACGAAGTTGTGTCCCAGGCGACGAGCTTCCTCCTGAGCGAGCATGATTACTTTGATGGCTTCGGAAGTGAAGTGTTCAAACATAGCGGGTTATTGCTCCCTTGCTGCTTGGACTTTGGGTGATCTAAAAAAATTCACCCTTATCTAAACTTTTTTGTATTTTCTTAAAGATAATGTATCTTTATCTATGATCCGGTGGCAGTGGTGAGAGCCGTATGGACTCAGGTGTGGTAGCCGTCATCTTTAATTATCGTTGCTCTTGGTAGATTTTAGCTTTAGACTCGGAATGAATTAACAATCTAACCAAAGTATAAAGTATGACAGAACAGCACGGAAGTAAAGACCAACAACACCCACTTTACAACCGCGATCGCTCTCTTATTAATATTCTACTCACTCAAACAGCCACAGACTACAATTTAGCAGAATTAGCCAGACTCAAAATTCGCTATCAAGGCTTCCCAGGCGCGAGAGACATACAAAGCGACCTAGATAAAGTTTTACAACAGTGGGGTTTAACAGAAGCCGAATTATTCGAGAAAACCCGCCAGTTGCATGATATGGGCGGCATTTATAAAAGTCGCGGCAAACGAGAAGAGCAGGATTGGAATTAGGCAGCCCCTGTGGGGAATTCAAAATTCAAAATTCAAAATTCAAAATTGTACTCCTCCGGAGTTCGCGGTAGCGTTGCGTAGCAAAGCAAGCTACGCGCTAGCGTCACGCAGTGAATAACTTCTGCCCCTCTGCTTCCCCTGCTCTCCCTGCTCCCCTGTCCCCTGTCCCCTGTCCCCTGTCCCCTGTCACCTATCACCTGTCCCTCTTCCATACTCTCTCAGTTGCTGCAATAGTTTCTGTTGAGATGATTTATCGGGTGTAGGGGGGTTAACTGTACTTTCAACTGGCACAGATGAGGAATTAGGGATAATTGGTTTTTCCTGTTTTTTGGGGGTCAAAGCCAACTCTGATTTACTGGCTACTGCTTTCATTGACTCTAGAGTTGTAGCTACTTTGACTTGCTCTTGCATTTGGTCTGTGGAAGAAACTAGGGTACTCAGACCATTGACTAACTGCCGTAAATTATTCCGAAAAGCAGGGTCTCCAGTCAATTCATCCAAATCAGAGGTAATTTTTTGGGTATTTTCAAAAGTCACCCTGGCGGAATCTAAGGTTTGTTGCAGTAGTACAGCATTTTTAGGATCATTTAAAGCTTGAGTTGCATCCTTTAAATTAGCTGAAGCTTGCGCCGCGTTGGCTGAAAGAGTTTCTAAATTTTTTAGTACCTCTCCATCGGATAACCGACTAATGGCGGGGGAAAGACTGGTGACTGTTGCGCGTAGTTGGTTACTAGTTTCCGACAGATTATTTAAAGTCCCAACCAATGTAGAACGATTTGTGGTGACAAGGTTATCTAATTGCACCAGTAACTTATTGGCTTGAGTTGCAGTTGTGCTAAATTGCCCTGCGGTGACACCAAGTTGATCTACAGTCTTAGTAGTGGAAGCAGTCAGTGCATTTGTCGCTCTTTGTACGGAATTGGCCGTAGAAGCAAATGTACCTATCTGTCCTTGAAAGCTTTTGCTCAAACTCCTAGCATCTCGGCTGAGTGCTGCTACGCCTGTAGCTGCTTCTGCTGATGTTTCTAAAAGTTTATTCACCCGTTGATAAAACTCAGGATTGTTATAAACAGTCGCTAACTCCGTGCTACTACGGATTAATTCATCCAAACTAATACCAATTTTCCCCTTCAGCCGAGAACCATTACAAACAATTAGGCTGTTATCACAATTTTTATCTAGAGGTCTAGCAATTTTTTCGCCCGTGGCTAATGAAGCTTTTGGGGTGATGTCGATAATACTTTCACTAATTAAGCCACTTTGATTAGCTTCAACTAACACATTACGAGGAATAATTAGGTCTGGTTGGGAGATTTCAATTTCTACCTCTACAGCATTTGGCTTGGGTTCAATGCGAGAAATATTCCCAACTTTCACACCCCGATAACGTACAGATGCGCCTTTTTGCATACCACCAGCATTGGCAAATTCGACAACAGCTTTGTAAGAACTACGAGATGCGGTAACTCTATTCAGCCATAAAATAATAACTAAAAATGCTCCTAATCCCAGCAAGAGTAATAAACCTACTGAACCTTCCCTTAATGTTCGTCGAGATGCAAAACGAGTGGTGATAAAATCGCGCATATTATCCTTTATCCAACTAACCAACAACCTGAATTGGCCCCCGTACATTACCACTCATAAATTGTGTAATTAATGGATGGTCTGTGCCGTTTAGCTCACTAACTTGACCTTGCCACTGCACTTTACCTTGATACAGGAACACTAGTCTATCAGCAGTGCGTCGGATTGTACTATCTTGGTGGGTAACGATCGCATAGGTACTACAAACACCTTGGGTAATTTGCAAGTCACGAATTAAATCTTCTATCACCGTGGAAGCAATGGGGTCAAGTCCGGCTGTCGGTTCATCGTACAGTAAAACTTCTGCACCTTCTTCCGGGTTGTCGGGGTTAGACATAATTGCACGGGCAAAACTTACCCGTTTTCGCATCCCGCCAGACAGTTCCGAGGGGTAGAGGTGGCTAATTCCCGGTAAACCTACCATTTCTAGTTTTTCTTTGACCAAATCTCGAATACGCGATCGCGGCAAGTCAGAATTTTGATAAAGTAAAAAACCCACATTCTCTTCCACAGTCAACGAGTCAAATAATGCCGCCTGCTGAAATACCATACCAATACCAACCGGGTCTTTAGCATCCTCAATCAACCCATCTCTTTTTACTCCTTGCACATAAACTTCCCCTTCATCAGGAGTAATCAAACCAGCCATGACGCGTAAAATTGTTGATTTACCAGTTCCCGAAGGGCCAATAATCCCTAAAGCTTCTCCCCGATAAATCGTCAAGTCTACATTATCTAAAACCCGATTGTTCCCAAAGGATTTAGAAATGCCTTTTAGTTCAATTAGTGGTTGAGTCATTAGTAATTGGTCATTCAGCATATTTGATTTCATTTTTTAACGCGGAGGTTCACGTGGAGGGGCGCGGAGATTTCATTAAAGCTATTTGTGTTGTATTTTGAAACAATTGGGATGCTTCCTTGTCTCCTTCCTCCCACTACCCACTCATGACTCCCCTGTCACCTGTCACCTCTCCCCTGTCCCCTGTTGATATCATCATCATCGGTAGCGGTATCGGTGGTTTATGCGCTGCGGGTATGTTGGCGCGTTATGGTAAGCGAGTAATTGTGTGTGAAAGTCATACAATTGCTGGCGGTGCAGCCCATAGTTTTAGACGACGCGGGTTTGAATTTGATTCTGGCCCCTCCTTTTATTGCGGTTTAACTGGTAATCAAAGTTTGAATCCTCTCAAACAGGTTCTTGATACTTTAGGTGAATCCATCCAAGTTATACCCTATGATCCTTTAGGTCACTACCACTTCCCTGAAGTCAGTTTTGCAGTGTATAGCAATGCTGCACAATATCGTCAGGAAATACACAAAATTACACCCCAAGGTGCAAAGGAACTCGAACAATTTGAACAACGCCTGTTAGGACTATACGAGGCAATGAAAGGTATCCCCACCATAGAGCTGAGGTCAGATTGGCAGGTAATTTTAGTATTGTTGCAACGTTATTTGCCGTCTTTAGTGAAAATGCTACCTTACTTGTCTCTGGTGCAGTCTTCTGTAGGCGATGTCATGGATGCTACAGTTAAAGACCCTTGGGTGCGGCGACTGATTGATTTAGAGTGTTTCTTACTTTCTGGGTTAAAAGCACACGGCACAATTGCCCCCGAAGTAGCATTTATGTTAGGTGAACGTTCCCGTGCTGGGGTTGAGTATCCTGTGGGGGGAAGTGCAGCCATTGTCAATGCTTTGGTGCGGGGGTTGGAACGCTGGGGTGGTGAGTTGCGTTTGGGATGTCACGTTGAGCAAATTTTGGTAGAGTCTGGCAAGGTCAAGGGTGTGCGGTTGCGAAGTGGTGAAATTTTGTCAGCATCAATTGTGATTTCTAACGCTACACTTTGGGATACTTACAATCAATTATTACGTCCTGAAGATTTATCTACGGCTTATCGTCAAAGTGCTTTAGCAACGCCAGCAGTTGAGAGTTTCATGCACTTGCACTTAGGTATCCGCGCCGATGGGTTAGATAATTTGACAGGACATCATGTAGTAGTTCATGATTCCAGCCAAGATATCAGTACACCGGGTAATACTTGCATGATTTCTATTCCTAGTGTGTGGGATAAAAATTTAGCCCCAGAGGGACATCATGGAGTTCATGCTTACACTCTCGAACCTTACGCCGGATGGGAACACAATGATGGGTATGAGGCGAAAAAACAAGAGAAAGCGCAATCTTTATACTGTGTCTTAGAGCGTATTATCCCTGATATTCGAGAGCGTGTAGTATTAGAACTCATCGGTACGCCGTTAACTCATGCTCATTATTTACGAAGATATCAGGGAACTTATGGCCCGGCGATCGCAGCAGGTAAAGGGATGTTTCCTAGTACACACACCCCAATACAGGGTTTGTATCGTGTGGGTGATAGCACTCTACCAGGAATTGGTGTGCCTGCTGTCGCTGCTTCAGGGATTTTATGTGCGAATAGTTTGGTGAATGTGGGGCAAATAGCAGAGTGATTGTGATTAGTAATTAACGCCGGGTAGTGGTAGATATGTAGTGAAAATAAATTTAGACACTACAACAAGAATTATAATTAGGACTTACGCACAAATTACGGAATAACGTTCGCGTAGCGTGCGCATAGCGCATACCACAGAGACGCAGAGAACACAGAGAAATAAGGGTTTGAGAGAGTTTTTGCGTAAGTCCTGATAATGATGAATGAAATACCAGATAGCACCAATGTGGTTATTTAACTTTTTAGAAAAGGATAAAGTCTTTCTAAGCAAACGAGCAATTCTTTGCCGCAATGCAAGAGTTAAAGCGTTCAATATGGTTAGTCTTGCCACTTTGTTTCCCTACTGCCTGATGACGTTTGTGAGGAATAACTTGTGCATAAGCTGCCCAAAAATCTGTATAACAAACAGCACATTGACGATAAACTGGTGGTAGAGAATTCCATAATCCTCTAGCTCCATCTTCACTGCGTAGCTTGCCGCCGTAGGCTCACTTCTTGCACCTGGAAATAGAGATGTCAAAACCACAACTACGTGTAAGGGTAGCGAGGCGTTCAATCTTAAGTAAAAGAAGAGACACGACTATTTGGGGAAAAATAGATTCAAGTGCTGTTTGTGCAGCCTGACCCCAATCAGGCGGTGATGTTGAGTGAGTATTTAGATAAGTCCAATGAGCGATGAGATAAGCGGTCAGAGAAAGAATCAACCAGCGATACATTCCCTTGAGAGTTCCTTGCCCAAAGCGATGCAAACCAAAACGATGCTTTGCGTTTTTAAACCAACCTTCTATCTGCCAACGACGTTTACCCCACCACTTGAGAGTAGAAGCCTTGATAGGTCGAGTAGACAAAACAAAACGCTTTTCTAACTTGCCATTATCAGACTTTAAGTAATACCAAGAAACAGTAACATGAAACTTTAAACCAAATAGATAAACCTGTTGCCCTGGTTGGTGTAAACGTCTTAAAAGTCTACCATCAGCTAATTTGCGACTAATAGATACACCTGTAACAGCATGATATTTAAGCTGACGTATACCCTCCAAAAATTCGACACTGCCAAAAGCTGTATCCGCTAAAATAATTGTTTCAAAGTGTTGAGTTAAAGATTGAGGTAAACGTTGAACTAGTTTCAGCCCAAGTTGTGCAGGCGAAGGAATTCCTTTACCTCTCCAAACTCGAAAATTCCTTCGCGTAGCGTCTCCGTAAGGAGAGGGGATACGCCATTTACCTACAACTAAATAAA
>NZ_JAYGGZ010000096.1:0-9181 GCF_034931465.1 Anabaena sp. UHCC 0399
AAACCACTGCTCAGTGCGATCGCCCATTGCTTCTTGAGAATATTCTACCTCAGCCTGTTGACGACAAGCACGGCGATCGATTTTATCTAATTGTGCGATCGCATTCACCAATCCGTCAACGCTATCTGGTTCTACTAAAAAGCCAGTTTCACCATCTTTGACAATTTCCGTGAGTCCCCCACGACGATAAGCAATCACTGGTACACCACAGGCTAACGCCTCAATCGCCACGTTACCAAAGGCTTCTACCCAACGCGGTGTTACTAATAATGCCCGACATTTACCTAATTCCTGTTGTAGTTGTTCTGTGGGGAGAAAGCCTACATATTCTATGGGAGCATCGGGGTATTTTTGCAAAATTTCTTGCCAATATTGCTCATTTTGTTTAAACCCGAAAATTTTGAGGGTAATTCCGGTAATTTTTGCTGCTGCTACTGCATCCTCTAAAGCTTTTTCCGGTGCAATTCTACCCACCCAAGCCAAGGAATCACCCATTTCAGCACAGAACTGATAAATCGATAAGTCCATTCCATTAGCTAAACAACGACATTCTTCTGCAAAGGTAAATGTCTGTGCTTGTGTGAGTGAATGAACGCCAATCGTACCAGGAAACTTAGTTGCTACTTGCTCAAGTATGCCGTCCATTGCATCGGTTAAAGAACCCATGCTGATTAAATGAGCAATGGGACAGCTAAAAAATGGCGTCAGATATAAAGGTAGCCAATCATAGGCAAAGTTGACGATTAAATCATAATCTGTCTGAACTTGGTGAGCATAGTCCCACATATTCGCCAATACGGAGTTTTGCGGCAAAATAATCGGCTCATCACGAGTCTGCGTTTGCGCTGGTGTTTGGACTTCGCCAGAAATTTCCACCACTGGCACATTTTTTACTATTGAGCCACTAGGAGCTACTATCTTTAGAGTATGTCCACGTCGGATCATTTCCTGGGCAATATTACTCAGAGTGAGTTCTACTCCACCTCCCACGCCTGAACCAATCGCACCTACTGGTGTAGATAACATCAGCAACTTGAGTGAGTTGCTTTGATTTGTGATCATTTTCTTCTATTAAATATGACTATGCTATTAAACATGTTGGCTTTGGCTATGACGAATTACTAATAATAGTTTCCACGGGTTATTATTATTTGCAATGACAGATGATTATCATTTTCTAAATAAAACTCTAGTTGAGCTAATTACATACCATGAAAACTATTTATATTTTATCCCAAATTATACCCTATCTTCGGCGAATTACAAGTTTGTTGCAGAGTTCAATTCTGGTTATTTGCTTATGTTTTGGTCTTGTATTATCCGGCTGTCAACCGACAACATACCAAGATACTGGAGTTATACATCTCACTTTATGGCACTCGATTAATCCGCCTGTTAATCGGGATTTATTTCAAAAATTAGTAGCCCGATTTAACCAAGCTCATCCTGATATTCAGATAGAATCTCTCTATACAGGTCAACTAGACCAACAGTTACCTAAAATACTGACTGCTGTTGTGGGTAATGTCCCGCCAGATATGTTGTTTTTTAATCCCCAAATCACAGGTCAATTGGTGGAATTAGGAGCAATTCAACCTCTAGAAGGATGGCTAGATAAATCACCCCTCAAATCCGAAATTCTCCCCAATTGTTTTGCTGAAATGCAGCTAGACGGTCACATTTGGTCAGTACCACTGCTGGCTGGTAATGTTGGTGTTTTTTATAGACCAGATTTGTTTAAAGCGGCGGGAATTACCGAATTACCAAAAACTTGGCAAGAATTCAGAGAAGTTGCTAAAAAACTTACCATAGATCGCGATGGTGATCAACGTCCCGACCAGTATGGTTTATTAATGCCTTTGGGTAAAGGAGAATGGACAGTTGCAACTTGGTTGCCTTTTTTGTTCAGTAGTAATGGCACAGTCCTAGAAAATGGCCATCCTCATATGGTGAATGCAAATGCGATCGCTGCTTTACAATTTTGGCAAGATTTAATTAAAGACGGCTCAACTAAATTATCTGCACCAGAACGGGGATACGAAGAAGATGACTTTTTGGCTGGTCGTGTAGCGATGCAGTTGACAGGGCCTTGGACATTCATCATGAAAAGTCAAGTGGATTTTGGTGTCATGCCGATTCCGATCAATATTCGTCCTGGCAACGTACTGGCTAGTGGTAATATGTTTGTGATGAAAACCACACCTGAAAAAGAACAAGCAGCATCGAAGTTTTTAGAATACCTGATCAGTGAAGAATTCCAAACTGAATGGAGTATTGGCTCAGGTTTTTTACCGATAAATGTGAAATCTGCCCAAAGCCCAGCTTATCAAGAATTCATCAAGCAAAAACCAGTAATGAAAGTCTTTGTAGACCAATTATTTGTGTCAGATGCTAGACCCATTATTCCTGGCTACAGTCGCCTGTCTGATAGTCTAGGTCGTGCCATTGAGTCTACAATTCTAGGTGCATCTCCAGAAAAAAGCTTAAAAGAGGCTCAAGAACGCCTCGATTTAATTTGGAAATAAGTAATGAGTTCTGAGTAAATAGACCACAAATTAGGGGCGCACAAATGTACACCCCTAGTACCGCCGTGAATTAAAAATTTAAGTTGTGCTGTAATAGGTTTCTCTTAAAATTAATTCTGGGTTTTTGGCTGGAAATTGGGTATTTTTAAACAAAACCTACAACATAAACGAAGGAATAAATCGCCTGATTCCAGAAATCGTACTAACTTTTAAACTAGAAAGACTCCAAGGAGAGGGAGGTGAAAGGATAATGTCTTCTAAACGCCATAAAGCTAGAGATTTATCTGTGTTACCTGTATCATCGGATGGATCATCAAGTAAATAAAGAGGTTGACCAAAGTTAAAAGGAGGTTTTTCCAGATTTAATGCTCGCCAACAACCACTGGGAACATCTCGATTACTCGTCAAATTAGGATAAGTTGTAGTTAATAAATAAGTTGATTTACTCCGTTGAAAGTTGTGGAAAATGCGAAAAATATTTTGATAGGATAGATGCACTAAGCAATCTCGACAAATTATTAAATCTGCTTTAGGAATATCAGAGTTAGTAATATCTGCTGTTCTAAAGTTTATGCGAGAGTGAGTAGATTTTTTTTGAGCCTTTTCAATAACTTCAGGAACAATATCTAGCCCCACATAATCAATACCATCTAAAGAAATTTGGCTCATCCAGTTAAAATCTCCGCAAGGAGCATCTACGATAGACTGCACCTTTAAATTTTGTAATAGTATTGGCAAAGACTCACGGATTTTTGCAGTGATAGAAATTTCAGAGCCGCGGCCTGAAAGAGATTCTGAACTTTCCCAGAGATTAACTTTGTATATATGAGAAAATACCTGACTTAAGGCCATAAGAATATACTTAAACTACATGATCTGTAAACGCTCAAAATTTTAGCATATTCAGTTCAATAGAACTCATATTTTATTTTTGAAATATGCGTAGGGGGAGGTAAATTACAATGTGAATTTTTCTCCTGCAATCTTGTCGGTGTGTTAGGCTACGTAACACACCCTACAAATACTTAATCTAAGTCAAGATTATAGGCGAAGAAATTTCCGACATTAGAAAACCGAGCATCGGGATAGGGGATAAATTCAACTCTAAAGCGATGACTAATGAATAAATCTGCCAACGTTCCTACAGTATATTTCTCGAACCCTTCTACCTGTGCTGCACTGGGGATGGAGTCCATCAGATGATACTCCCCGACAAAACAGCAGACTTGTCGTAAGCGTTTAGAGGTGAGAAGTATAGGAAATTCACTTCCTTCACAATCGATTTTGAGAATTTTCACCGTTGAATCTCCAATGATATCATCAAGGGCTACTACGGTTACGGGTTGACCAATTGACGCGAAAATATTCCCTGATGCTGTGTTAATTCCCACAGTATCAGGCCCATCAGGTAACATTTGTGTATAGCCAGAATGATATAACTCAGCCTCTTGTTTATTGTCTGAACGCCAAACAGCTTTTGAATGGATTACCACATTTGTAGAAACAAGATTTTTTTGTGCTAGTTCAGCATTTTCTAAATTAGCTTCAAAAGCTTCGATTTTTCGCGCCCCTCGTTGCCAGCATAGGTAGGAAAAACATCCTATGTGCGCTCCAATGTCAATGATCCGATCTTCTGGTTGAAGCTTTTCAGGAATTCGATATTCGTTTTTTTCAACAACAGAACGGAAGGCTACTTCATCTATTGTGTTAGGCCGTAAGAAAATTTTAGTCATGGGAGCTTATGGATAATAAGTGCTAGCGTGAAAAAGGGTTTATGGATGTAAAATCATAGGGGTATAAGGGAACGATATTTTCATGTTTGTTTGTGTTTTTGCCACTGCATTGCTGATTTGTAAATATATCGTATTTGAGTCAAAAGCACATCAATTAACTAGTTTGACTTCAGTCTTTATTTTGTCGCCACAATACAAGTAGAAACGGGATAATCAGCATGAAATTCATCTAATTCTTCGGAAGTCAGTTCTTCAGTCGCCACCCCATGAAAGCTAGCGATTACAGTTAAAGGATTGCCATAGATGGAAAGTTGGCGTTGGGAAAAGTTGCGAAATAGCCAGTTTACACCATCAGGTAAGGGTCGCCAGTAGTCTCCAGGGCGATCGTGCAATCTTTGAGCATTAGGAACCATACAAAAGCATTTTCCTCCTGGTTTTAACCATTTGTAGATATTTTCAACAGCAATCCAAGGAGAATAACAATGTTCTAATACATTAAAAATTACCACCCCATCTAGAGATTCTGTTTCAATCAGCGAAACATCATGAACATCGCCTACTAAATCAATTCCAGAACCTGATTCTAAATTCATAATCCGATAGGTGGAGGCCAGGTCAAATTGATAGAATTCTCTATCCTTGGCAACACCGCCAACTTCTAAGACGTTTCCAACTACCTGATCCTTAATTTTACTTACAAATTTTTGCAGATAGTAGCGGTCAATTGGAGTTCCTCGTGTGAAGCCTGTAACGTGACAAATAGGATTTGTTTTCCTGAAATCACCCCAATTTAAAGCTCCAACCTCCGGTGAAATTAGTCCTATTTTTTCTAAACTTTCAACTAGCAATTTAAATGAGTTGAAGCTATCAATTTGTGATAAATCATCCTCTAATTTTTGTTGGGCAAATAATTCTAGTAATACTTGAGGACTTGTTTGACTAAAGCTATTAAGTTCTAATGTATTTTCTTGATCAATATAGCTTTTGAACCCATTACCCAGAATAGTTAGTTTTTGTTTTCCCAGGAAAACTAGCAATTCTTTTGATTCAGTTAGGGGTTGCTTATAGGGTAATACTGCTGTAGTGATTGACTGAGAAATTGGTGTCGATTGAATTACTTGAAACTTTTGATAGGCTGCTTCTAAGTTATGTTCACAAATAAAGATTTCTAATGTTGCCAGCCAAGATTTAGCTATTATTGGATATGTTTGTCGCTGACTCCAGCCAAATACCGCAAATACTTCAGATCCCAATGCTTGCACAAAAGCACTGGTTACATAGCTTTTTACCATAATTGTGAGTAATTCAAGTTGCAATCGAACATAGCTATATTACCCTGTTTTGTTACTTGGTACTTTCTCAAGGGTACGGAGTGAAGATACACTAACTCAGTGCTGAGTGCTGAGTAATGAGTGCTGAGTAAATTAAAACTTATTCGGTACTTCTGTACTTAATAAAAGCCCCTCCTCTCCCTACGGGACGCTGCGCGAACGTGGGCGGAATCTTTTTTTCAGGCGTAGGTTGATACCTCACAAGAAAGTGGGTGGTCTTTTAACTCAGCACCGGCTAAACGCCGCGCTACCGCTAACGGAACGGGCTAAACGCCCCGCTACCGCTAACAGCACTCTTCTTACCTGCATAGGTGGGTTTTGTCTGTATAGTGCTTTGTAAATTTAAGGTTGAGAATAAATAGCTTATAAATGTAAAATCCGATGAAATCTGCTCAACCAAACTATAATTGATGGAATCGAAAATATTACCTGCACCTCTTAGACCAGGAGATTTACTACGAGTGATCACCCCTAGTGGTGCGTTGCGAGAATTTAAGGCTTTGCAGCTAAGTATAGAAATTTGGCGATCGCGCGGTTATCGTGTCGAAGTGAGTGATAATATTCACTACAGTTGGGGATATCTCGCTGACAAGGATGAAAACCGCCGTCATCAACTCGCTACTGCTTGGCAAGATCCTGATTGTCGCGGTATCCTCTGCGCTAGAGGTGGTTTTGGTAGTACCCGCATCTTAGAAAATTGGTCTTGGGAAACTAACTCATCGACTCCTAAATGGCTAATTGGCTTTTCTGATATTACGGCTTTGTTGTGGAGTCTTTACAACGCAGGTATATCTGGGGTTCATGCTCCCGTAATGACAACTTTAGCCGATGAGCCAACTTGGTCAATTGAGCGTTTATTCAATTGGGTGGAAGGAAGACCGCTTGAACATCTCAAGGGTTGCCCTTGGGGCGGTGGTGTGGTCACTGGCCTGTTATTACCTGGAAATCTGACTGTAGCAACCCATTTGTTAGCTACACCCCTTCTACCCAATTTAGATGGTGTAATTTTAGCTTTAGAAGATGTCACCGAAGCACCATACCGCATTGATCGAATGCTCACCCAGTGGCGTTTAAGTGGTGTTCTAGGTAAAGTTAAGGGTATCGCTTTAGGAAGCTTTAGCAGATGTGAACCGCCTGCCAATATACCCAGTTTTAGTGTAGAAGAAGTTGTACGCGATCGCTTGGGGGGTTTAAATATTCCGATTGTCTCTGACTTACCTTTTGGTCATGATAGCCCCAATGCAGCTTTACCCGTGGGTGCTATAGCTACTTTGGATGCAGACCAAGGTGTTTTAAGCTTAGAAACAAAATTGAAGACGATTTGAAATGATGTGACTACAGTTTAAGCTAGTACGAGTGAACTATACATAAATCTAAAATGTCTGACTTAATTTTGTTTTGGCATCGTCGTGATTTACGCATTGCTGATAATACTGGATTAGCTTTGGCAAGAGAGCGAAGTTCTCACGTAGTGGGTGTTTTTTGTCTTGACCCTAATATTCTCCAACGGGATGATGTTGCACCAGCTAGAGTTACTTACATGATCGGCTGTTTGCAAGCACTACAACAGCGATACGCACAGGCGGGAAGTCAGTTATTAATCCTTCAGGGTGATCCTGTACAGGCGATTCCTAATTTGGCTGAGGTGTTGCAAGCTAAAGCTGTGTTTTGGAATTGGGATGTAGAACCATACTCCCAAACACGCGATCGCGCTATCATGGAAACGCTAAAAGCAAAAGGGATAGAATTTCTCACCCACAACTGGGATCAAATTCTGCACGCACCAGAGGAAATTTTCTCTCTTAGCAATGCACCTTACACGGTTTACACACCCTTCTGGAAAAATTGGTACAGCAAACCGAAGGCTAAACCAGTAGAAACCTTACAAAATGCGGCAGGATTAACGGAAGCAGAACAGGAACTGGCCAAACAAGCAGGAGCGATCGCCTTACCTACAGCTAAAGAGTTAGGATTTGTTTGGGATGCAGATTTAATACTTCCCCCAGGAGAAGCAGCCGCACAAGAAAAACTAGAGGAATTTACCGCCAAAGCTATTACAGAATACCAAGAACAGCGTAATTTCCCCGCCATTGATGGGACATCACAACTGAGTGCAGCTTTAAAATTTGGTGCGATCGGTATTCGCACCGTTTGGCAAGCCACAATAGCAGCATTAGAAAATTACAACAGCGAAGAAGCGATCGCAAGTATCCGCACTTGGCAACAAGAACTAGCTTGGCGAGAATTTTATCAACACGCTATGTATAACTTCCCGGAACTAGCTGAGGGTGCTTACCGTGATGCGTTTAAAACTTTCCCCTGGGAAAGTAACACGGCACATTTTCAAGCTTGGTGTGAGGGAAGAACCGGCTACCCCATCGTAGATGCAGCCATGCGCCAGTTAAATGAAATTGGCTGGATGCACAACCGTTGTCGGATGATTGTGGCTAGTTTCCTCACTAAAGACTTGTTAATTAATCCCCATTGGGGTGAAAAATACTTCATGCAGAAATTAATTGACGGTGATTTATCTGCTAATAATGGCGGTTGGCAATGGAGTGCTTCTAGCGGTATGGATCCCAAACCCGTGCGGATTTTTAACCCAGCTAGTCAGTCCCAAAAATTCGATGCCGATGCTGAGTATATCCGCCAGTGGTTGCCTGAATTGCGGTCTATAGATACGGAATATTTGGTGACAGGTAAGATTACACCTTTAGAACGTCACGCTGTTGGCTATCCTGAACCCATTGTGGATCATAAAAAACAGCAACAACTATTTAAACAACGTTATCAACAGCAAAAGGATTTAAGTACCCCAATCCCCTTGTATAAGTAGGTTTGCGTTAAAAATTGTCGTTATGACAAGGTAGGGGGCAGTATTGGGAAATGGGAGGGAAAGAGATTTCCCGTTTCCCCTTAATCCATCAGGGGAATTATTCCTCGTCCTCTTCCTCCTCTTCCTCCTCTTCCTCTTCCCCAAACACAGTATCTATAAGTTCTTGCGCTCGCTCATCGGAAATTTTTAAGGTTTCCTGAAGTTCAGAGATGTAATCTTGTTCAGTCTCAGGTACTTCTTCATCAATGCCTACGACTAAGATAGCGGTGATATACGCAGTTTCTCGATAATTTCTATTGGGTAAGGATTCGATCGCTTGGGCGATTAAATTTTCTGGTTCTTCTTCTTCAATTAAGCTGACAACTTTTTCGCTTAATGCTTCAAAGTCTTCATCAGAGTAATCTTCAAACAAGCTAACATTACCAAGAAATTCACTCAAAGCATATTCTTCTACTGAAGAAATACCTTCACCGTCAGCAGCTGCGGAAAACAATCCAATAATTGCGATCGCAACTTCTGGTTCTAAAGCGACTGAACTAGCGGTACGGCCTTTGGGCAAATTGCGTCTAGACATAATTATTCTTTAAAATTTACGGGATAGTTGAAGAGGTTAGTCACCGCTTCCTAAATTCAGGATTCCCCAAAAAACGCGGGAAAATACGAATAATATTGCTGGTTGATATGAATTTTTGTTACTAACAACCCAGGACATACACCCAGATTTCTGACAAATTCTGAAAAAATAGGTTTAAAAGC
>NZ_JAYGGZ010000097.1:0-6953 GCF_034931465.1 Anabaena sp. UHCC 0399
CCATGAACGCTCATCGGTCTTTTTAGCTTGCGTAATCACCAATTTTTGCAAGTCGTTATTACTTGGTAACTCAAGAGACTGTTTGCAGAGAGCCAGCGCATCATTCCAAACTACGCGCACACAACCAAACAACTGAGCTAAAAGCTGTCGCTGTTGGTCTGTCGGGTAGAAACGGAATTGATATCTAGCTTTCATAGACAATGTATAATTGGTCTGTAATTAAAACTATACATTGGTCTACAAAAAATGACAACCCAGTTTCGCAAAGAAAGACATAGTGTTACAGACTTAAAAATCCATTTGGTCTGCATTACCAAATACCGTAGGTCTGTATTCACAAAGGAGAGTCTTGAATTAATAGATAAAACGTTTAAAGAAGTAGCCACAAAGATGGATTTTGAAGTAATTGAATTTAACGGTGAAGATAACCATGTTCATGTACTTATTGAATATCCACCTAAATTGTCTGTCTCTCAAATTGTTAATGCTTTGAAAGGTGTTTCTAGTCGTCGTTATGGGCAAGCTGGATACAAAAAACCCCATAAAGAAGCTCTATGGAGTCCTAGTTATTTTGCTATTTCTTTAGGAGGTGCGCCGCTAGAATTTTTAAAAGAGTATATTAAGAATCAAGAAAAGCCGTCGTAGAACGACGGGGCTTGTATCTCATTATTTTCGGTCAAAGACCCTCAAGAACTAGAAACAATCTTATCAGATGTGTATTTAGAAAACTATGGTAAGGTGATTCACAAATCCTTAGAAAAAAGTGGTTATTCGATAAAAAATGTGGACTTTTTATTAACCAACCAAGTGAAGAAAAGCTTATCTAAAAGCATTCTAGAATCTTTAAATTTAAGAGATGACCAGACATTTATCTCTTTGCCTGAATATGGTCATCTAGGTGCTGTAGATACTATATTTGGCTTGGCTAAAACTCTAGAGTCCAATAAAATAAAGCCTGGAAATCTTGTAGTTTTAGCTAGTAGTGCTGCTGGTTTTTCATGGGCAGCGTTAACTGTGAAATATTAGACATACTAAGCAAGCAATTGGGCGATTACCTACGGTGGGCGGAACGCTATCGCCTGGGCGTGGGGCTAGGGTGTTGACTCTGTGTCTTTTTAGTGTTTTAAAATTCAGGCAAAGTATACGTCATGGGGATATTATATTGCAGGAATCGTTCTTGTTCTTGAGTCAAGTCAAGTCGCTTTTCTACGTTCCCTGCGCGAACGCGCAGCGTCCCGCAGGGTGTCGTTGGTCTATTAGCACAGATATATTTCTTTTGTTTTTTCTGGTAAAGACGCTAAACTAGTTCCTCATCTCAAACTCCCACATAATCTTCAAAAAGGCATACGATACTACCTGATGCTTGGGCAATTTTAATTGGTGTTGGTGCTACATCTACTGCCTTAAGGAAGTATGTGGGTTCTTGAGTCACCCATGTTCTGTTCTTAAGAATAATGTCAATTATTAACTTTATCCGAACCGTATTGGGAGTCTTCCACCTATTGTCCTAACTGATAAATACTATCTAAAGATTTTTTTGCTGACTCAAATTCTCAATTTCAAGTAATTTTTGTTGTAAAAGTGTTTTTAGTTCTTGAAGTTGTTTACTACTTGCATGAATTAAGGATGTCTCTGATAGGTGGCTAATTTTTTGAATGATAGACTTTACTTCTTTTGAGTCTGATTCAGTTTGCGTCAAATATTTAGCTTTAGTTTGTTTAATAAGTTCGCGTGTTTCTGGTACTGTAAGATTCTCTGCTAAAACTTTTTCTGTAATGTTAATACGTTCTTTGCGAGCGTTTTCTTCAGATGTATCTAAAGCTTTTGCAGATAGTGTTGATAGTGCCAAGGCGTGCGCTCCTTTCAGTCCCATCTGACGAATAGTATTTTTTAAATCATCAGGTAAGGATAACATCGGCATCAGATTTGATTTGACTGAAGCAGGATTTAATCCCAACTCTAGCAATGCTAAAAACAAATGTTGTTCTTCACCTATTACACCTAGTGATTCTAACCCTAGTTTTTGCTCATCTGTGTTTAAAACCACTAATTTTGTCAAGTCTTTGCTGTTCCCATCACGTTCTATACGTTTGAGGACAGTTGCTAGTGCTGTAGAAATTTCTTCCAAATTCAGTTCGGTTGATTTATGGATTTCTTGAACTATAGCTTCGGCTTTATCTAATGGATTTAAATCTTCAAATCCCAAAAAGGTAATTAGTGATGCTTGTGTCAAATCCTGGGGCATTGGTACGATAACAGCCCGGATTGATTTCCATCCTATTAGCTTTGCTCCCTCAGTACGTAATTGACCATCTAGCAATATGTAACGACCATTTTCTTGAGCTACAAGAATGACTGGTGTAATCTGTCCGTGTTTTTGTAGCAGTCGAGCTTTAGCTTGAATCGATTCTGAAGTGATAGTTTGCCTGGGTTGGTTCGGATTAGGGTCAATTAATTCGAGATCAATTTCTACTTCCCCCGAATGGGTTTTTAGTTGTTCTCTTAAGGTTCGTAACTCAGTTTCAAGTTCAGGGGATTGCTTGATTCTAAGTTGTTCAATTTCTGCTTGCAGTTCAACAATTTTTTTTTCTTGCTCAGTTTTTTGAACTGCTCCTTTGAACTTTTCGCCTATTTGGGGTAGAACTTTTGCCATTAATCTTCCTCACTTGTTTTTGATCAATTGAATCACATCATCCGCAATTTGCTTGAAATCTTTACAAGCCGGATGTTTAGTTCTGTATTTGTGCAAAGGTAGTCCATGCGCGCTGGCATTTTTAAATTCATTAGAACTACGAATTTTTGGATACAGTTTAATATCTAACTGTTTTGCAATTGCTGGCAGTTGCAAATAATACTGCCTGTGCATTGCTACAGCTTCATCGTACATACTCGGTACAAAACCCAAAATTGGAGGCTTGGGATCTAACTGTAGTTCTTCAGAAGTGTTAATACACCATTCAACCAACTCCGCAGAACCTGAAATTGCTTTCATCTCAAGTTGTATCGGCACTAAAATATGAGTTGCAGCCGCTAAAGCATTTACGTTAAGCATCCCCAAGGTGGCTGGACAATCTATAATTACCAAATCATGTGATAAAGGATATTTTTGTAGCCTGTCTGCTAAAGTATATTCTCCTCGCTTGCGAATTACTAAATCATTGGCTATGTCTGCCAGTGATGGATGTCCTTGACAAACTTCTATTCTGGATTCATTCCATGCTGACGCTAAAACCCAGTCACCTTTAAAATCCTTTGATAAAACTTTGACTGTTGTATTTTCTGCTTCGGCTGCTTCCAAGCCACAAAATACATCGAGCGATCGCTGTGGATCTAAATCTAGTATTGCTACCTTATACTTGTGCCGACTCACTTCGTAAGCTAAATGTACTGATAAAGTACTTTTACCAACTCCACCAGCATTTGCTAGAACTGCAATAACTATTTGTGTCATTCAAAATACCTCATTCAATGGAAAGCATTAGATATTGTTAGTAAGCAAGCCCCTGTAGATATAAGGTTGTGGGCAACGAAGAAACTTTTGTGCAGAGGGGTAGGGGTCTTTTACTGGAAGGAAGTTATTGTATAAGCCTTAATTGCATTAGCGTACCACTTCGTGGAAGCAAGCTACGCGTAGCGTCTGTCTACGACACGCTCCGCGAACGTAGAGAAGAGGAATGTAGTCCATAGGCCTTCTAGAACTTCCCCGGAAAAGTCACAATTATCATACATTGTTTTTATTTAAAATTTTTGAAAAGGGCTCAGAAGTCAGAATACCCTTTCAGAGAAGCAAGCGACAGACTTACCACTTATTTTAGACAGCTAAATTTTCGATGTAACGTGGGTCTTAAAACCACTGACGTATGTATTCTATCTCTAGAAAAGTTAGATTGAAAACTTCTGCCTCTCAGCAACAGTTTGAATAACTGTGAGAGTCAAACCAATTCGCAATTCGCAATTGCAATCAGTGGGGGCTTGTAGCTTGCTTGCCGTAGGCTACCCACCACTGATTGTTCCCTGCGGGACGCTACGCGTTCGCGAAGCGTCCCGTAGGGAAGACCGCTAAATTTTCAATTTAGCGGGGGCTTGAAACCCACATAATTACCAATTACCAAGCTCCTTTCAAATTCTTCCCTTCTGCCTTATTTACGTTGAGTGTCGAATTTTAAAATACGACAATATTGATTGCATGAAAGTACACTAATGATGGCAAATGCTATCTATTTCTGTTTAAAAATTACTGTCATTCAACATTGTTTTTCTAACTTCCAAAAAACAAATTAACCGAGTTTAAAATTGTAAAGCCCTAATAGGGTACATATAGGGGTCATATATACCCCAAGGATGAAATAGAATTATGAGGAATAAATAGCCCCTATATAGGGTATATTTAGGTGATGCTTAGGGTATTTTAGAGCCAGCAAGATTTTGTACCCCACTTAACCCCCATGTCTAATATTCACACCTTACAAAAAATTTTTCCGGCAGGCTTTGATAACGGTTACGGCAGTCTAAAACTTTTAGTAGATGGCTTTGAAGTAGTGCGCGTCCCCAGCTATATTTCCACAGCAGAAATGGAAGATGTACCAGGGAGAGTAATTCTCAATGGGAATGCTTACACAGTTGGGGAATCAGCGTTCCGAGCCGGAAATCATTTTGAGCGCAACACAGATAGCAATGAAAACAAAGTCAAGAATGCACTGACAACATTGTTAGGAGCATTAGCACATCTGCCACACCGTAAGGCGTGGCATTTAAAATTAGTAGTCAGCTTACATGATGTAGCTCTAGCAGAAAATTTAAAACAAGTATTAAATGGAGAATACCAGCCAATACTGGCGGGGAAAGCATCATTAGTAAAAATAGAAGTGCTGAAAGTAGTACCAGAGGGGATAGGCGCATTATTTGGGCAGTCACTTCCCAAAAAATTAACAGTGTTGGACTTTGGCAATGGCACAACACTATATTCGCGTTACAGCCAAGGAAAGCGAGAAGTTCACACCCCCTACCCCATAGGTGTAGAAGTTCTCATCGATGAAATTGCCCAAAAAATGAAACATTTGAATGGAGGAAAAGTCGGAGAGCCATCGAAGATTAGATATTGTCTGGAAATGGGGCATACCAGATATAGTCGTGACATCGATATCAAAGATATCTATAGTGCTTGTTTAAAAGATTGGTACGAGAAATACCTGAAAAAAATAGTGAGTATGGCACTTGATGCCAAACACACTGGAGATGAAATTTGGGCAATTGGTGGAGGGTGTCTGTTACCAGGGCTGAAGAAACTGCTAGAGAAGAATGGATTCAAAGTGTTGGAGAATCCAGTAGAAGCGAATGCCTTTGGACTACTATCAATGGCAAAAGCGATTGTTAGTAAGAATGGGTAGGTGAAAGCAATGGCAGAGAATCAAGACAAGACCCCCGAAAAAATCCGCATCAAAGATAGCTATCGTGAACGTATATTTGCTGAATCACAATACCTAGATAAAAGTTATCTAGAGACGCTTTATTTTATTATCGATTGCTATTTTGCCTTTAAAAAAGGAGCGTTCCCCATGCAACAAGCAGTTCCCCACTCAACAGTGTTTACCCCTGTGACGACCAACCAAAACCAACCACAGCACCCTTCTCTAACTGCACCGACACTGGAAATAACAGAAGATTCAGATAGCGACACATTTACCCTGGATTTTGATCTGTGAAGGTTAGGCTCTACTGGCTGGTTTGAGCCGCACTTTGAGGAAAATCAGCGATTACCCAGACAGCCTCGCTGTGATAAAAATCGCCACGTTGCTCCAATGTAAAACCACCCAGTAACAATCCTAACCATACCTCCACCATCGGCATTTTCAATGCCCGTTGTAGTAAGGGAAGCGTAATTTCGTCTTTCACTTGTGCAAGATAGAGAGATATCGCGCCTTGCCACTTATCCACATCTTCATCACCAGCCAACCGATGCACATCTTCTACAGTCTGAATCTCAAGCATTGCCAAGACATTCTCTTTCTCAACAGGGGCGGCTACTGAATCATGACTTTCGGCAGTATGAGGAAACTGATGTGGCCCATGAGGTCTAAAAGTCTGCGGTGCTGGTTCTTCGATTAGGTCATCCAAATCTAGCTGCATTGTCGTCCGCACTAACCCAGCAAAGATATCCGTGCTGACAACCGGCCCCAAAGTATCGTTCTGAGCGCGGACATCTGACAACAGTAAATCAGCACGAGATTTGAGAATATCTGCAATTTGGGAAAAGGCTTGTGCTGCGGTTGATAATTGTGCTTCCACAGATAAACTTTCAAGCTCGGCATCTAAACAATCCCAGACGGGAGCAAGTGTTGATGTCGGTGGAGCTTCTGACATCTCATCTAGCACATCCCAGATTGTTAATTGGCGATAGCTGGTCATAATTCAGGATGTAACGGGCAAGGTCGGACTGGGCAATGGGATGGGCTAATCTCAAACATATCCTTATATTGGTGGAGGGAAACACCATACTGTTTAGCAAAAGCCTGCAATACCATATCTGTATAGGTGCGGATTTTACCAGCCGTTAGCCCAAAGCAGTGGATTGGCTCTAACCGACAAATAGGCTTTTGTCCTAGCCATAGTTCTGCACCCAAGGCGTGCAATGGCTTATCGCCTGTTTCTTTATATAAATACAGTACGGCAAAATATGTTTCTGGCGGTTCAACTGTGATGGTATCCAGTTGTGCCGAGTCATCTTTGGTGCGTCGGCGATAAAACGAACGGCGATTGTGACAAACTTTGGGATTCCAGCAGCCATCACCTTCTGTCCCATGCAGCACCTTAGCCTTAGCTGTTGGTAGCTTCGCGCATAATTGGCATTTGGGATCAAGTGGCTTTGGCATCCCTTACTCCGCTTCCTGCTCTTCACCAATAGCACGATAATAGGCAGCGATCGCCGCTTCTTGTTCACTACGCAGTGTATACCT
>NZ_JAYGGZ010000098.1:0-6939 GCF_034931465.1 Anabaena sp. UHCC 0399
CTCCTCCCAATTAGAACTGGACGTGCAACTTTAGCTGCATCCAGCTCCCGACAAACTTAATTGGTTAGAGCAGAGGAAAAGTAGAAATCAGGGTGAGTCAGGAAAATAAAAAGATTCTCTCCTGATTTTATATTAAGAAAAGTAACGATATCAAGTGAGCGATCGCACTGACTAAAACAACGTTATCTCACTGATTTTATATTAAGAAAAGTAACGATATCAAGTGAGCGATCGCTACATTGCCACGCAGCCAATCGCCTAACTTTAGTATTTAAATTAGTGTAAGTAATTTTAACTACAAGTTTTTCAAACCACGTTTATATGACACTTGTACCCTGTGTTCTTGAATTTACAAAAAGATTTTAATTAATACTGTCGAATAACCAAGCATATACTTATTACACTGGTATTTCAGCATACTGTCAAAGAAGTAAAGTAAAGGGCAGATGATTTATGTATTACCAGATTTGGAATTTCTTTTTAAAAGATGATGAATATGTTTGCTGGAAAGAAAAAATAAAACTTAACAATATTTATAGTAATTTTACATGGGGAAAAATTCATGATTTTTTTAGATTTGTTGAGAAGAATTTCTTCCTGAAGCATCAATTAGGAGAAACACAAAACCTGGCTCAATTTATTAACGTAGTAACCGAGAATGGTTACAATTTAACCGCAGAACAACTTGCTTGGTTTCTCGTTACCAGAAAACAGATTTGGGAATTTTTTGATTTAGCACAAAAAACACCAACCATAAAAGACGAATTGCTAGTAGCTAAAAATCCCCAGCAGTTTGTCTATATTGCTGCTAATTATGGTTATTACTTTACTGTAGATGAGTTAGCTTGGCTGTTAACTGAAATCAAGTCATCGCCTGAATTAGTACCCATCAATAACAGCGTGGGGGAGATTGATACTGTATCGAACTACGGCAAAATTGAAATAGGATACTGGATTTGGTTAGCCGAAGAATGGGGACTTGTCGCGCCGTTTTGTCATAAAGATCCGCCTTTAGCTTTCCTAGCCCAATACACTGACGATCCTTTTTTACCAGATCGCTGTTTTTTACCCAAGAGCTACTTTAATCAACATTTTGTTAGTCAAAGCAAATAGTAACTGCCCTTACTCTATTCTGTAATTCATCAAATAGCCTAAGTTGATAGGCATCATTAAACATAGAATAAAATCCCACTTTGTAGAGAGTGATTCATTGCTTAAAGCCAGGACTATCAGGACTAAAGTCCTTACTACAAACTTTAAATTATGTACTTCTATCTACTTAATTTCTATGTTGTATAGCAATTCTAAATCCTTCGTGAACGTCAAGAACCCCGGTTTCTCTGAGAAACCGGGGTTCTTTTCACATAGCAGTAGATTGATCAGGTAAGAGAAACTTTTAAACTGCTGGGTTGTGCAGGATTTCCCTGGAATACTACACCGCGTTGATTGGCTTCCAAGTGACGCAGAATTTTGTAAATAGCTTCAACATCATCAGCAACACCAGCCTTCTCAGCAATTTGTTCCAAAGAGAGGGGTGTTTTTTCTGTTTGCAGTAATCCTACTACTTTGGCTTGCAGATCCAAAATAGCCGCAGCCGCTTTTTTACCAGCTTCTACCCCTGGTTGGTGGTAAGCGTTAACATTGACCAAGCTAGCATACAAACCAACAGCCCGTTCATATAAAGCAACTAGTGCGCCTACAGTCCGGGGATTAACTTGGGGAATAGAAACTGTAATTGAATCGCGCTGATTTTCGTAAAGGGCTTGGCGAGTTCCTTGGAGAAAACCAGAGAGATAATCACCGGAAGTCACACCAGGATCGATTTCTGGAGATGCGCCGTTGCGGTCTTCTAAAACTTCAATTAAAGTAGCAAAGAAGTTGGGTACACCTTCACGCAACTGCTGCACGTAAGCGTGTTGGTCGGTTGAACCCTTATTACCATAAACGGCAATACCTTGATAAACAGTATTGCCGTCTAAGTCTTTTTCTTTACCCAAGGATTCCATGACTAGCTGTTGCAAATAACGACTGAACAACAGCAGACTATCCTTATAGGGTAAGACAACCATGTCTTTTTCACCCTTACCATTACCAGCAAAATACCAAGACAACGCTAGCAACGCCGCCGGGTTGTTTTTCACATCAGGAACGCGGGTAGCGTCATCCATTTCTTTTGCACCCTCTAGCATGGCGCGGACATCAATACCTTGCAATGCGGCGGGAACTAACCCGACAGTAGACATTTCTGAGGTACGTCCGCCCACCCAATCATACATAGGGAATCTTGCCAGCCAGCCTTCCGCTTTAGCTAATTTGTCTAAATTGCTATCAGCACTAGTAATGGCTACTGCATATTGAGCAAAGTCTAAATTTTGTCCAGCATAGGCTTTTTTGACTTCAATCATGCCATTGCGGGGTTCTGGTGTACCTCCAGACTTGGAGATAACTAGTACCAACGTGCTAGCAAGATGATTTCTGAGTTGAGTGAGAACCCGATCAATGCCCGCAGGATCGGTATTGTCGATAAAATGAATTTTTAGGGGTGGAAATTCCGGGGCGAGGGCTTCAGCAACAAATTGGGGGCCGAGAGCAGAACCACCAATCCCAATGGAAATAATATCTGTGAAGCGGTTGGCTTTGGGTGGATGAACAGCACCTGTATGAACTTTCTCCGCAAAGGATTCCAGTTGTTCTAAACTTTGAACAATTTCTTGTGTAAGTTCTGGAGTGGGTGCTAAATCTGGATTTCGCAACCAGTAGTGTCCAACCATGCGGTTTTCGTCAGGATTAGCGATCGCTCCCTTCTCTAATTCCGCCATATCCGCAAACGCTTTGTCAAACTTCGGCAGCAACGACTTCACGAAGGCATCATTAAAACGCATCCGACTAACATCTAGATACAGTCCTAATCCCTCGTGGAAATATAACCAATCTTGGTATCGTTGCCAAAGTGCCTTCGCATCCATAGGGAAATCTCTAGTAAAGTGTCCTTTACAATCAAGTGTAATGTAACGGTAGACGCATCCCTGCTTTGCCTTATACAGTTTTAAGTGTTGAGAAACTCTTGACCCTAAACATCTGGCATAGGTATGACCCGAAGAAATTTGACAATATCGCCCCTAATCTCTATGCCAACCAAATAATCATCTATAGTAAATCGATGAAAAATTCCTTCATCATCAAGTTGCCGTAGTTCTGCCAGAGAATGCAAAGTCCGCTTTTCGGCAAACTCAAAAAACACAAAATCATATACTCGCTGATAGGCAGCAGGTTCTAAATTCTTCAGGTCTACTAAAAAAGACCTGGCATAGCGCATTTCCAAATTCACTACGTTCACCTTTTTGGGGACTAGAGATTGGGGACTGGGGATTAGGGACTGGGAAGAGGTAGAAGTTTTTTAAATTTTAAATTTTGAATTTTGAATTGATTTGTCCCAATCCTAGACAAACATCAACATCCTGACGGCTTCATCATGAGTTAAGATGTCCCACGGTTGCTGCGATCGCTTGACTTGTTGTATTGCATTTAGCATATAAAAGTCACAATGCAGCGCGTGAGTACAATTCCAAATGCTGTCAAGTTCTTCGTCCCCTAACTGCTCAATTAAGTGATGGATTCTAATTCTTAGCAAGTTCATCTATCGTTTACATAAACCAAAACACAAAGGTATTGTTCCCATAAATCTCTAATGGTTAACGAGGTTTCCCGCCTACAGAACTTTTCAAGACGAATTTTGAATTTTGAATTCGGAGCGCAGCGACGTGACCAATGATTGAATATATTATTTTTCTCGCAATTTCTACAGCAACCTTTGCCCTGTTTAGTTTAGGACTCAATTTACAATGGGGTTTTACAGGGTTAATTAACTTTGGTCATATCGCTTTTATGACTTTGGGTGCTTACACCACAGTATTGTTAAGTCTTCAAGGTGTGCCTTTATTGATATCAGCCCTGATTGGTGGAGTTGTGGCAGCTTTATTAGGTTTACTTATAGGTTTGGCAACTCTGCGCCTGCGCGAAGATTATTTGGCGATTGTCACAATTGGCACAGGAGAATTGATTCGCTTAGTAGTCAATAACCAAGAGTTACCTGTAGGTGATGCCTGGGTATCTGGGGCTTTTGGTGTGCAGAGTTATCCCATACCTCTATCGACACCGCCGAATTTGTTCTTTCGCTTGGGGATGATTGGTGTACTGACGCTACTGTTTGCGATTACTGTTTTTTCGTTGTGGCGGTGGATTCGGACTGCTCAAAAATTACAGATTACTGATTCAGGTTACAGAGTCGGTAATAAGCAAGAATTTACTTCGCGGTTGGTGGTGGGAAGCATCTTAGGCTTATTGGCAGGCGCGATTTATATTTCTGGGGTAATCACACTCTATAACTACATCCCTAAAGCGGGGTTAATGTTGTCCTCGCTGGTGGTGTTGGCCTTTGTATTCTGGCGGTTGGAATATTTAGTGCGATCGCCTTGGGGTAGAATTCTCAAAGCTATTCGTGAAGATGAAGAAATACCCAAAGCAATGGGTAAAAATGTCTTTTGGTACAAGTTACAATCCTTAATGTTAGGTGGTGCGATCGCAGGTGTCGCTGGTGCTTTCTTCGCTTGGCAAATCAGCGCGATTTATCCTGATAATTTCCAGCCACAACTGACTTTTGACTCGTGGATTATGGTCATTCTCGGCGGTTCTGGTAACAATATCGGCACAATCTTAGGCGCAGTCATTTACTTTGCCTACGATGCCATTACGCGGGAAGTCTTACCCCAAATTATTCCCCTTGATGCCGCACGTTTAGGTGCATTCCGCATCATGGTAATTGGTTTTATTTTGATGGTGCTAATGATTTGGCGGCCTCAAGGTATCTTAGGGAAAAAGGAGGAACTCACCCTTGGTAAATAACCAATCATCCCCACTTCCCTTATTAGCAGCTACTGGACTTTGCAAAAGCTTTGGGGGGATAAAAGCTGTCAGCGAAGCCCAAATAGAAGTCGCTAAAGGCAGCATCACCGGCTTGATTGGCCCCAATGGTGCTGGTAAAACTACTTTATTTAACTTACTCTCAAACTTCATTCATCCAGATAAAGGACGTGTGATTTTTGACGGCGAACCCATCCAAAACCTGCAATCCCACCAAATCGCCCAGCAGGGACTAGTACGGACTTTTCAGGTAGCCCGTACACTCTCGCGGTTGTCAGTGTTAGAAAATATGCTGCTAGCAGCCCAAAAACAAACAGGCGAGAATTTTTGGCAGGTGCAGTTACAAACCCAAGTAGTAGCCAAAGAAGAGAAGCAATTAAAAGAAAGAGCAATGTCAGTGCTGGAATCCGTGGGTTTAGCGCAAAAAGCCTACGAATATGCTGGTGGTTTGTCTGGTGGACAACGCAAACTGCTAGAAATGGGTAGGGCGTTGATGACTGATCCCAAATTGATTTTGTTAGATGAACCAGCAGCCGGAGTTAACCCTAGATTAATTGATGATATATGCGATCGCATTCTCAATTGGAATCGTCGAGATGGCATGACTTTTCTAATTATTGAACACAATATGGATGTCATTATGTCCTTGTGCGATCGCGTTTGGGTGCTAGCCGAAGGCAGAAATTTAGCTGATGGTACACCCGCAGAAATTCAAAACAATGCCCAAGTGTTGGAAGCCTATTTAGGGCAATGAGGGAAGCAGGGAGCAGGGAGCAGGGAGCAGGGGAGCAGAGGAGAACACTAATAATTGATTAGTCTTGACTGAGAACTCACCACTAACCACTAACCACTAACCACTAACCACTAACCACTAACCACTAACCACTCACCACTCACCACTCACCACTCACTACTCACTACTCAGCACTCAGCACTCAGCACTCACTACTCACTACTCACAATCGCCAATAAACCCCATTGTCTCGCTGCATTAATTGATAGCCAATCAACTCCCGTCTTAAAGTTGCATAGTCAGCATGATAGGGTTTGAGAATGTCATTTACCTCACGTTCTGAGTAGTTAATTCCCAAGTCAAATTTGTTGGCTAACCACTTGAGAATCACTAACCGCTTTTTACGACTAGCCGGAATTTCTTTGAGCCGTTGTACTATATTTGTACTATTAGAGTCTACCTCTAAGTAGTTTTTCAAGACTTTGCTTTCCCAAGCTTCCGTATCTACATTCTCTATCAAAGAGGCCATTTGCTCAGGGGTGAAAATTTTCTTACTGATACTTTGTAAGACTTCGCTATCTAACTGGTATATACGACTGTTACCTTCTGGGCGCATTGTCACCAAATTTAACTCTTTGAGTTTTGCCAAATGATGAGAAACTGTAGGCTCTTTTAGCTGCATGAGTGCTGCCAATTCTTCGACGCTGCACTCTTGATTGGCTAAGATTCCTACAATCTTCAATCGACTCTCGTCAGCCAAAGCTTTGAAAAATTGCAATAGGGTCTTAAATTGCTCTTGTTTCATAATTTGTTATAATTCATTCGATCGCAATCTAATTAGAGCTAGATCGAATTACTGATGCGGTTCTCGTCTGATGCAGTACAAGCACTGCTTTGGTGAATTTTGAATTAATGTTAATTTTGCGATTTGTTCTGAGAAAAGTTGAGATTTCTTAAGTAGTTCTTTACATTTTGCTATGTTCAAACCATTATCGCGCCGAAGAAGAACGAATCGAGGTATGCCCAAGCCAGGTACTTCTCTTGTCCAGGCTGCTAGATTTTTGGGCATAGACCAAAGCAGTCTATATATGGCTTTGCAAAAAGGACAGATTCCCACTCATCGAAAAGATGGGCGGACGGTAATTAGTCAAGGTGCTTTAATGGAATATCAAGCCAGAAACAGACCTAACTTCTAAATGTTCCTGACTTTTCACGTTATGTGGAAAAGCTAACGCGAAACCTAACCCCCTAACCCCCTTCCCTACTAGGGAAGGGGAGAAAGATTT
>NZ_JAYGGZ010000099.1:0-6659 GCF_034931465.1 Anabaena sp. UHCC 0399
TGATGTTAGCGATCGCCTGATAGAAATTGCCAACACAAAAAATGGACACGATAATGTCACCATTGCTTTAGTACACTATCAAGTAAAATACTCTGAACCAGAGTCAACTATTCAAGTATTAATGCCTGATAGTGTCAGCATCCCAACAGTGAATACGCCTGCAAGCCCGAAATCACCAACATTACTAGAAAGCGACCCTGGGCAACCGACAAAAGTCTTCCGTCAAAAATCAAAGTTTAAATGGTGGCCTTTTTAGTAATCTCAGTTCATTTTTTTCTAAAAGTGATCAGACAGATGAATATAATTTAAAAATGAGCGATCGTATATTCAACAAAGTACAGTGAATCAGCGATCGCACTCAAACTAAAGCTGAAATAATGAAGCGTAGTCTTGTAAAAATGATGAGTAATGAAAATTAAAGCAGTTATCTGGCAAGAAGATGATGTATGGTGTGGTTCTGTACCAACTTTACCAGGATGTCACACTTGGGGAGATAGCTACGAACATCTATTAGAAATGCTACAAGATGCGATTCAAGGCTGGCTGGAAGTTGCTAGTGAAGGGCAAAAAATATAGAGTAAATTGCTTTGTCCTGATCATACAGAATAAGTCATATTGGTAGCGATCTCCTAAGTTCAGCGTAAAACAATCGCACTCAATACACTTAACAAATCAATACATTTTAATGACAGTTAAAATAACAAGCAGGAGCTTAAATCAGACCTAACACTGCTCAAGAGATATACAACTAAGTTATTCGTGACTTACCATGACTCAAGCCCTACGCAAGCAAATTAAATTTGATGAGTTTGTTGCTAAATATCCAGATGAAACAGGGAAACGTTATGAACTCCATGATGGAGTAGTAGTTGAAATGCCACAACCTACAGGAGAACATGAAGAAGTAACTGGATTTTTAGCCTTTGAAATTACTAGAGAGTGTATCCGTTTAAATCTCCCCTATTTCATACCCAAGACAGCATTAGTCAAACCACCTGAAAATGAATCAGCTTACTCGCCGGATGTGCTGTTATTAAATCGCCCCAATTTAACCAATGAACGTCTATGGAAAAAAGAATCTACCGTCATTCAAGGAATATCAATCCCATTAATTATTGAAGTTGTAAGTACAAATTGGCGTGATGATTATTTGAAAAAATACGCTGATTATGAAGAAATGGGGATTCCTGAATACTGGATTGTAGATTATACAGGTAATGGTGGTAGGGAATTTATAGGTAATCCTAAACAGCCTACTATTTTAGTTTGCTGTTTAGAAGAAGGTGAGTATACTGTGAGAAAATTTAGAGGTGACAACCGTATTCAATCTGTAACCTTCCCTAATTTGAATTTAACTGCACAACAAATTTTTAACGCTAGTTTGTGATTATGGCTGTAAATTACCACAATATTATTACAATTGAACCAGGAAAAAGAGGCGGTAAACCTTGTATTCGGGGAATGCGAATAACTGTGTATGATGTGTTATCTTATCTTGCCTCTGGTATGACCTACGAAGAAATACTTGATGATTTTCCTTATTTGAGGCAAGAAGACATTTTAGCTTGTCTCAGCTACGCAGTTGACAGAAAAAATAACAGCTAAGTTTGGTAGCTATGGGTTAATTGTAGCTTCAGGTAATCGATAAAATCTAGCATTTCTGTTTCAGAAAGATGATAGCGCGATCGCTTGCCATATTTTTGCTGTAAAAACTCTCGTCCCTGTTCTGGACTCCAATTTAATTGTGATAAATATGTATCAGTTTGAGCAATGAAACCTGCACGATGTTCAGATGAATTTAACTCTTGATGAGAATTTTGAATATTGTTAATTTTCAGACTAACTTTCTGCCCTAAAGCTGGCCAATCTATTTCTTTATGTCCATCCCAGCTAACACCTACAGCACGATAAGTTACTGGATTATAGATTGTACAAAATACGATTGTTTTATCACCAGGGCTAACTGCAATTGTTAGGGGCTGACATAATTGTTCATGTGTCAACGCATCCAATGAAAGTAACAAACTTTTAGAAAAATACGATTCACTACCTGAGCGAACTACATAAGGTTTATCTGCCAAAATATGCAAATCAGTTTTTTCAGATTCACCGTGTGATGTTTCAACTTTTTTATTAACTTCTATGCCTGTGATTAATCCTGTCAAAGCTCTATCATAAATCGGAATTGGCTGAGTCTCATCCGAGAGCATATACCAACAGTGATCGTTTTCCTTGCTGACAAAGACATATTGAGGTTTTGGGATAGAGCTGAATCCTAATTTTATATCCATAATTAGCTTGACGATTTTGCTAAATAGATTGAGCAGACACCCAACTTTGATAAATTACATAGTCAAATGCTGAGTATCGTTAATAGATATAATTCCCCAACCATCAAGCTAATTAACATCATAAAATACTCTGCTTAACCCTCCGCACCCCTCCGCGTGAACCTCCGCGCCCCTCTGCGTTTAAAAATCAAATCAAACATTTGTGATACTCCCATAAATTAAACCTCACATCAAGCGAAAATCTGAGTCTTGATGTGAGGTTCAGCAGGCGAATTTGAAAGTGAAAGCTTAGTGCATTATGCTGTGATTGTGCGATCGCACGCATCGCACCCAAAGATGATCTCACACTATAGTTTCTGGCTCGAAACCTAACGCCTTTAACCTGTTTTCTAGCATTTTCACCCGTTCTTCCGCTTCTAAACGTTGCCGTTCTTCCACATTTGCTTTCTCTTGTGCTACGAAAATTAGTTCTTCTGGTGTCAGCAATCTACGTTTTTGATTGTCATACCAATACAACCATTCCCTAGCGATTCCTTGATAAAGTCCTCGTTCCCTCCCAATTCCTAAGCCAATTTCTGGCAACCAAATGGGATTTCCTGACATGAGCAAGTATTCCCCATCTTCTAGGCGATAGACTTCCAAAGCCGGATTTTTGCGCCGGAAAGGATTGTACACAACGTAGTACAAAATTCCCATCTCAGCATAGACTTCTTTTTTGGTGCTGTATTCTCCTAGATGTTTGGGCGAGGCTACTTCTATTGCTATAATTGGCGGATTTTCTTCTTCCCACAGCACATAGCTGAGGCGTAAATCCCCATCAACAAAACGTTTGACTCCTACACTGAGAAAACCATCAGGGACGATCGCTGGTTTTTTTGGGTCATAATAAATACCCATCTTGACACCAAAGTACCAATCCCATCGGTCTAACCAAACCAAAGCCAGTGTAGCTTTGAGTAAACTAGGAATTAAATCTTGTATTTCATTATCCACAGGCGTATCCTCGGAGTTCGGTAGCTCTTCGGAAGATGGTAAACAGTGTAACGAATTGTAGTTTAACATGAGAGGTTTTCACAGATTCTAATTTTAGATATAGAAATTTATTGAACATAAATTGACTAACAAGTAACTAAAGATAGCGTACATCAATATGCTGGACATAACGCACTCTCTATAAATTGTGGGTTTTCATCAGATATTAGTAAAGCGCGGCGGAAATCAAGATACCATTCTCAATCGTTCAAAATCTTAAAATACAGGACTTTTGATTTTTGACTTTTGACTTCTGCCTAGCGGTGCTAGGCACTATCAAAGGATAATAAAGTTAAGGAGGAATAGAAAATATTTTGATTTTCTTAATAAGAGTGTAACTTATGAGTCAAACCCCTATTACAGTCACTTATTCATTAGAGGAAATCTTAGGGCAAATCAACCAAAAGCTAGATGTCCTACAAAAAGATATTACAGATATTAAAATTGGCCAAATCAAACTTGAAGCTGAACTCAAGGGAGAAATTAAGGCATTGGAAACAGAGGTTAAGGGCATCGGCAAGCGGTTAGATACCCAAGAATTTATCAATCGTTCTGTGGTAATTGGCTTTGTCTTAGCATTGACAGCCGGAGCTATCAAGTTATTTTTCCCCAACATCCCTAATTAGTGTTGTGATAGTGAGCAGAGAACCCCGATTTCTCCAAGAAACCGGGGTTCTAAAATTTCGTAATTCTCAACAAATCCCAATTAATTACCAATTGCTGGTGCATTCAAAGAAACTGCTGCTGCTTCTGGTTTTTGATCTACCAAGGTGGGTACAGAATCACGCAACCTAGCTGTCAGTTGTACAGTTGTAGCGTCGTACATCTGAGTCAGTAACTTGGGATAAAAACCAATACCAATAATTGGTACTAACAGACAAGCAATGATAAAAACTTCACGAGGTTCAGCGTCTATCAAAGCTTGATGAGAAACTAATTCTTCGTTTTCTTGTCCGTAGAAAATTTCCCGTAACATTGATAGCAAGTAAATTGGAGTTAAAATCACTCCCACTGCCATCAAAAATACGACGATGACTTTAAATGTAGGGCTATAAGCATCGCTAGTAGCAAAGCCGACAAATATCATTAACTCTGCCACGAAACCACTCATACCTGGCAATGCCAAGGAAGCCATTGAACAAGTGGTGAACATGGCGAAAATCTTCTGCATCCGCTTACCGATACCACCCATTTCATCCAACATCAGGGTGTGTGTTCGATCATAGGTTGCACCGACAAGGAAGAACAAACTCGCGCCAATTAATCCATGTGACACCATTTGCAATACTGCCCCACTTAATCCCAAATCGGTGAAGGAGGCAAACCCAATAATCACAAAGCCCATGTGAGAAATTGAGGAGTATGCAATTTTGCGCTTGAGGTTACGCTGGGCAAAGGATGTTAAGGCCGCATAGATGATGTTAACTACCCCCAGAATTACCAGAGCCGGGGCAAAATAAGCATGAGCATCGGGTAGCATCTGGGCGTTCATGCGAACTAGGGCATAACCACCCATTTTCAGAAGAATACCAGCCAGTAACATATGTACGGGGGCTGTAGCTTCACCGTGGGCATCAGGTAGCCAAGTATGCAGGGGAATAATGGGCAACTTGACGGCGTAGGCAATCAGCAAGCCACCGTAAATTAACAATTGGAAATTTAAAGCGTAATCTTTGAGAGCGAGCGATCGCATATCAAAGGTAACATCATTGCCATAAAATGCCATTGTCAACGCTGCGATTAAAATAAACAGCGAACCGCCAGCCGTGTACAAAATAAACTTGGTGGCTGCGTATTGGCGTTTTTTACCGCCCCAAATTGCCAGCAGTAGGTAAACGGGAATCAATTCCAACTCCCACACCAGGAAAAATAGCAGCATATCCTGGACAGCAAACACGGCGATTTGACCGCCGTACATGGCCAACAGCAAAAAATAAAATAGCTTGGGCTTGAGTGTCACTGGCCAAGCCGCTAAAGTTGCCAAGGTGGTAATGAATCCAGTCAACAGAATTAAGGGCATAGACAAGCCATCTACCCCTACTGACCAATTCAAATCTAGTTGGGGAACCCAGGGGTAACTCTCCACCAATTGCAAGTCGGGATTGGAAAAGTCATACCCGGTATAAAAGACGTAAACAATCAGTGCGAAATCTATCAGCCCCACAATCAGGGAGTACCAACGCACTGTTTTACCGTCTTTATCTGGGATAATGGGGAGCAGTAGCGACGCAGCGATCGGTAACAAGATAATCGTCGTCAGCCACGGGAAATTAGCTGTATTCATCACAATTTGTCTGCTATCAAAATCATGTTTGCCAAAAAGCCACTAGTTATTAACTAACAGCTTTTTGAGGATTTGGCTTTTATTGTTAGTTTGATTTAATCAAATTGGCAATCCCACCTTTTTCGATTCAGAGTCTTTTTTAACTTGATGGATACCGAAGATCGCTTGGGGAGTATGATGTGCGATCGCTTAATTAAATTTTTGATATTACCGCAAGTCCAAAATTTCCACTCAAAAAGCCGCTAAACTACAATTCTAGTGATGCAATGGCATTACTAGAATAGACCATGCTGTTTGGTGGTTGTGGAAAATAGCAAGTTGGTGCAAAAATATTGACATTGAAAACGATATATGATAAAGACAGGAATTTCTAGTCAGATTCGTTATGTCACCAACGTAGATGGAGAAACAACAGATGTACTTGTCCCTATAGAACTTTGGCAACAGCTTATGAGTTCCGTAAATCCTGATAACGTCAGTGGTTTAGCTTGGATTGATGAACAAGAGCCAAAAGCACAAATATTAGCCGATCTGCAAGAGTCCGTGCGACAAGCAGCAGTAGGACAAACTTTCCCAGTTTCAGAGCTTTGGGACGATATTGAAGCCTAGATTTATGGCAGAAGTTCGTTTTACTCCTCCCTTCAAACGCCGTCTCAAAACTCTAACTAAACGCTATCGTCAAATTCAAATTGACATTCAACCCATTATTGATCAGCTACAGGCAGATGTGAGCTTAGAAGAGATTGAAGATGCAATTTAAAAGACATAGAAATACATAGATAAAGCGCGATCGCCCAGAATACCATATCATTTATCTACTGTGTAGTCTGTCTTCCATAGCAATAACTTCATGCCTTTCTCCGATTTCACTAATCCTTACCAAAATCCGGCGAATATACCGCAGAACTATCGCCAGCATATAAATCTAAGGAAGTTATTTAAAGCTGATGGTTCTTATGTGCGTCCAGCAGAAGACCCTGTGACGATGTGGGTGCTTCAGATGTATCATCCCCGCAGAACTCGACGGCAAACCCTGCCCCCATTCCCAAGCC
>NZ_JAYGGZ010000100.1:0-5923 GCF_034931465.1 Anabaena sp. UHCC 0399
GATGAGCTACGACGCTTTGGCATTCAGGTGAAAATCATTGAACCAGGCGGCGTTAAAACCGATTTTGTTGATCGCAGTGCCGTCTGGGCCAGTCATCCCGATTACACTGTGATGGTGGAGCGAATGAAAAGCTTTAGTAAGAAACTAGATGCGTCTCTCCCTGACCCTGAAGGGGTTGCCAGAATCATCTATCGAGCCGCAATAGATCGCTCAGGTAGACTCCGTTATTCGCCTCATGGCGAAGCTTATTTCTGGTTGCACGCCCTTCTTCCTGATCGAGTATGGCGATCGCTGATCGAAAACATGATGCTGGGAAAGAGCAATATTGTTGATATCACTCACTGATAGCAGCATATAGCAGCAATTGATTAACGGGGTATAGAAGCCGGTATAGACAGTTTTGATAGCAATATTGCTATCAACAATTTTCATCCCTCCCTCTGCTCAACACACTCTGTCACACCATAAACCCGAACGATGGATACTGGTGTTCGTTGACCGTCAGATCACGCACTTCCTTGTCAGCCCTGACACTTTCATTGCAGAAAATCTTTCTGAATCGCCCGAAGTGAGTGCAAATCATCTGACAAATACTTGCCAAACCCCTCCCCCTCCCTTGTTGGGACATAGTGCGACAATGGAGCTTTTCACACCACTTATAAGAAAAAACACTTCTTTACAACTAAGATATAGCTTGAGTGTTCAACTTCCCAATCTCTGCTGCGCTATGACATCGATCCATCCCGAAAACCTAAGCGTTCTCGAAAACTCACTGGCGTTGGCGATCGGTGAAGACTTTTCCCTAGAGAATGACCCTGATGTTATTCAACAGTTGATTGGGGATAAGCGATCGCTGAACACTAAGCGCGAATACCAAAAAGACTTGAAAGATTTCTTCTTATTCGTTGCTAAGAAAGAACCCAGTCGGGACTTAGTTTTGGAGTTCCTTCACCTGGAACAGCGTCACGCTGTTGCTGTAGTTTTGAAGTACAAGGCACACCTGATCAAGAAAAAGCTGGCTGAAGCTACGGTGAATCGTCGCCTCAGTGCTATCAAGTCGATGGTGGAGATGGGGCGACGACTGGGGGTGTGCAATTTCTCTTTAGATGATGTCAAAGGTGAAAGGGTCGAAACCTACCGCGACACTACGGGTATTTCAGCTACTGACTATGCTTTAGTCATTGCCCTGGTTGACCAGAACACATTAAAGGGTAAGCGTGACTATGCCATTCTGCGGTTACTTTGGGATAATGGCTTGCGCCGCAATGAGATAGTCAACTTAAATGTAAGTGATTTTAACCCCAAGGAGAAAACGCTTTTTATTCTGGGTAAGGGCAAGGGTAGCCAAAAGGAAGTGCTTGACCTATCGGATAAAACGGCATCTGCGATCTCCCATTGGATAAAAGCAAGTAAAAAGAAACGTGGCAATGACCCGCTTTTTACGGTGCTGGCTTATCACAAAAATGGCGCGAGATTAACCGGGGAGGCAATCAGGCGATTGGTGGATGGGTTATGTAAGCAAGCCGGAATTACTAAGAAGATGTCACCCCATCGCATCCGCCACAGTGCGATTACTACAGTTTTGGATCTCAATAATGGCAACTACCGTGCTACTCAGCGATTCAGCAGACACGCCCAAGTGCAGACGGTGTTGAAATATGATGATAACCGTCAGCGTTTGCAAAAGCAGATGAGCGATTCGATATCAGAACTTATTTAAGAAACACCTAAAAATTTAGATATTGTTAGCCAAAAAACAGGGGATGATGTAGAAATTACTCACCCAGCAAATCCGACTAAATTATGATTTAGACGATTAAACACTATGAGCAAACAATATAAAGTCTATCTTGATGTTTGTTGTTTGAATCGTCCGTTTGATGACCAGACACAACCCCGTATTTATTTGGAAGCACAGGCAGTTATGACAATTCTGAGTCAATGTCAATTAGGAACTTGGAAACTTATTAACAGCAGTGCTTTAATCGCTGAATTAAACCAAACACCTGATTTATCAAGACTAGAAAATGTCAAAAAATTACTTGGCATTGCTAAAATTAAGGTTATTAATAGTGCCTTCATTGAAAATAGAGCCGCCGAACTTCAACAATTAGGATTCTCCAGCTATGATGCTACCCACATCGCCAGTGCCGAAAGAAGTCAGGCTGATGTATTTCTCACTACAGATGACAGACTCTTCAAAAAAGCTCAGAAAAACTCCCAATTAATTAACGTTTTGATTAATAATCCTGTTCAATGGCTGGCTCTTGTAATACAAGCGGAGGAAAGCAATGATGAAAACCCAACATGAAATTATTAAACAGGGCTATGATGCCTTAGTCCATTCTTTAGGAATTACCGATACTATTCGGTTTATTCAATATTTTAGTCCCGGTAAAGGAGACTATACCAAAGAACGCCATCAATGGCTAGATGAAAAAACTTTGGAGGATGTGTTGGAGGAGATGAAAGAATTATCTTCAGAAGACACCAATCAATATGATGAAATTATTGAGTAGTGATGATGTTGCGGCTTCAGGTTTGCTGCCCTTGGAGGGAGGCGATCGCCTGATATTGTCGTTATATATGCCTTATACGACATTGAAGGAGAAAGAGGAAGCAACACCTGATTAGCAAGCGCACAGTTAATTATTAGACCAGTTCTATACTCTTTTGAATCCTACAGATGCAGTGACGATTACGTCTTGCTTAGTGAGTGAATTTTCTTTCGTCGTCCGACTTATCGGTCTTTTAAATTGGGCGAGCAATATGAAAAGCAGAAACATACGATAATTCAATGGTGTCACCGTTTTGTTCTAGCACCTGTCGTAATCCCTCAAATAATTTTTGTTTCTGCTCTGTTTCTAGTTTCAAGTGAGGTGAGTAGGTATTTAACAACATCAAATATTGATCCACTGAGTATGTAACTTCGACCTCCATGTGTTCAGATACTACATCCTTGAAGTGACCGGACTCGAATGCCATCTGCCCCAATTCGTCAAGAATAGCCACCTGTGTGGTGCTGTCTTCATAACTGCGGTTGAGCGATGGTGCATAAGTTTGATAAACAGTTAATAACTGCTGGTACAACTCGTAGCGGGGTTGAAGTTCTTTATTCCACAGCAAAATCAGATGTCCGTCTGGACGCAATGCTGCTGCTGCCTTCGGATAGCCGATTTCTGGCGGAATCCAATGAAATGAACTGGCTGCTAATACCGCATCAAACCGTTGAGGTTCTAACTCCCATTCCTCAAATGAGCAATTTTGCAGTTCTACATTGGGGTAGGGTTCACAAGTTTGTCGAGCCAGATGATAAAAATCGGGATTGGGTTCGACACAGACCATGCGGCAACCAAGAACGGCAAAGGCAGGAGTGGCGATCGCCGGGCCACATCCCACTTCCAGCAAGGTTGAGTTCGAGGAAAGTTGAGCTAAATCTATAACCCGTTCAACCAAATCTTTGGGATAGCGCGGTCTAACTTGCTGATAGGCTTTGGCTGCGGGAGAGTACCAGTGTTTGCGTTGTTCCAGGTCTTTACCATAGCACTCGTTTTGAAGAGTCTGCTTCAAGTCTTGCATGAGCGATTTAGGAAAAATATTGAGTGTGAGAGTATTTTTCTAGATTTTGTGTCTAAGTACCACTGTTGCGTAGATGTGATTGCGCTTTTTAGTTAAAAAATTTCAGACGGGCTTCGGAAAGCATTAATTACTTTATCAAGTTCCTGAGCGATCGCTAATAACTCCATCTCACGCCACCGTTTGCCAACAACTTGCATTCCAATCGGTAGACCATCTTGAGTGTGTCCAATCGGAATCACTACCGCAGGATGTCCACTCAGATTAAATGGCATAGTGTAAGCTCCGTTTGCCACTGCATGAGGGTAGGGTCGGCCATCAATCTCAATAGCACTCCAAGCGGGACGATGGGTAAAGGCAGGGGTGGCAGCAACAGGAGTGAGCCACGCATCCCACGGTTCTAATGCCTCATCCATTTGGGCAGTGAAGCAATCGCGCTCGGTAAGTACCTCAAAATATCCTTTCAGACGTGGGTTCAACAGGTCTGGTAGAAGGCGGCTAAAATCCCCCAATTTGCGGAGTTCTTTTTCCCCTTGGGTGGCGGTGCGAAAAATCTGCTGCCAACTGCGATGCAAGTTATATCGATCTACAGGTTGAGCGTAAATGTTGATGTATGCAGCCATCCGCCCGTAGAGGTTCAGTGTTTTTGATAGGTCAAAATTTTTGGGAAGCCAGGGTTCAATTTGGACACCTGCTTGAGTCAGGGTGTGTGCGATCGCACTCATCGCCACTCGAATTTCAGACGCAACAGGAACCTCTACCCATTCATCGAGCCAAGCAATTTTGAGATTCTGCAAAGACTTACCAGAAGGGTTATCAAGAGGAATTGGCGGCACATCAGGACGGCGAAGATCAGAGCCTGCAATTAATGAGAAGCACAGCCGGATATCTTCGAGCGAGCGCGCAAAACAACCCACTGTTATCATTTGCCGAAGACACACTGGCATTCCAGGCACTTCTGGAATTTGTCCTGCTGTAGAAATGCGGCGATCCGTAGGCTTCAAGCCATACACGCCGCAGAAGTGAGCAGGCTGACGCACTGAACCCGCAATATCGTTGCCTAAATCCAATGACGATAGCCCTGCTGCAACAGCCGCCGCACTCCCCCCAGAACTCCCGCCAGCAGTGTAGTCAATATTCCAAGGATTATTGACTCGTGGAAACAGGGAATTCGTACTTTGGTAATCACCAGCCAGTTCCGCCATGTTTGTTTTTCCCAGGATGACTGCTCCTGCTGTCCGAAGTCTGGCAACGACGGTGGCATCTTGTTGAGGTACGTAGTCTTTGAGAGGGATGTAGCCTGCGGTGGTGAGCAATCCTGCGGTTTCAAAAATGTCTTTAATCGTGATGGGAACGCCATGTAAAGCACCCCAGTTTTCGCCTTGAGCTAAAGCCTCATCAGCCAGCCTCGCCCTAACATAAGCATTTTCCTCATCCAGCGTGCAAATGGCATTCAACTTCGAGTTGTGTTTAGCGATTTGGGACAAGTAAGCATTGAGAACTTCAACGGCAGAAACTTCGCGATCGCGAATCATTCGCGCCAGTTGATGGGCAGGAGCAAACGTCAGACTACTCATAGGCGTAGACAGGTAGTTCTTGATAAAGTTAATTATATTCACTTTTAGTTAATTGCATTAACTAAATTCTTTATGGGTCGTCCAGTCAAAGAAAAGTCCTTGACGCAGCAGGATGTAATTAATGCTGCGATCGCCTGTCTCGATCAAGAAGGGGAAGCTGCTTTAGGTGTGAATCGGGTTGCAAGAGAATTGGGTATTAAGCCTCCTGCGATTTACAAGCATCTAGATGGCAATTTAGCTTTGCGACGGGCAGTTGCACTTACCATTTGGCAGCAATATATTGAATGGTCTCGTCAACAAACCAACGGACTGGAAGATCCCCAAGCATTACTACGGGCAGGAGGACGTGCAACGCGGGATTTTGCGCGTTCTTACCCCCACCGCTATCGAGTTATGACCCAATTTCAACTCAATCTCCAAGATCCAGAAACAGCACCACTAATTCAGGAAGTCTTCCGTTTCCTCAAACGTGTGCTGCAATCCTACAATCTCAGTGAAACCAAATTAATTGATGCAATGCGAATGGTTAACGCAGCAATTACTGGTTTTATCGCCATCGAACAGGCTGGATTAATGACATTAGAACGTTCTACTGATGCTAGTTATGAGGTGATGATAGATGCGTTAGTAGTTGCAATCCAACATATTCAAAAAGTGCGGACTTAAGTTTGCAGATGATGAAGGTATACATCTTCATCACGTAGATAGGGATCATGATAACTGGAAATCTCAAAACCTCCTCGCTATTCATCTATCCTGTCATCAATACG
>NZ_JAYGGZ010000101.1:0-5783 GCF_034931465.1 Anabaena sp. UHCC 0399
CCAAATGCAACTGGACGACTTCTGTTCAATATGCTTAGTGCTATTGCTGAGTTTGAAACAGAAATTCGCTCTGAGGGACAACTTGATGGGATTCATAAGGCGAAGGAACTGGGTGTTCGCTTCGGGCGAAAACAGATATTGTCTGCTCCGCAGATTAACGAACTTCATCTCCGACGCACACAAGGTACTCTTATCAAAATTCTCATGAAAGACTTTGCTATTTCTAAGGCGAGTGTCTATCGTTACCTCAAAAAATCCGCCGCCTCTTAGGTATAAAATCCCTAATTCCCCTTTTCGAGGGTTTGTACAAAAAACCCCACTTTCTTTACGAGGTTTCAGAGGTGTTTCCAGTATCCAACTTAAAATAAACAAAGAAATCTAAAGGTTTTTGATAAATCACGGCAAAATCTGTCAGTTCAACCACATCTACTCGCCTTTCCCCAGATTCACAACGTGAAACGTAAGATTGTGGCTGATTTAACTTCTTAGCCACCTCTACTTGCGTCAAATTAGCTTCTTCTCTAGCTTGGCGCAGTCGCTTGAGAAAAGCTTGATACCTGAGTGAGTAAATTGAACCTCCCATGTTGGGAGGCTACCGTAGCTGCTAAGATATGCAAAAATAGCATATTTTTGTAATATTTACTCGGTCAATATCTATGCAATACAGTCAATCTCTAGAAAAAAGTCTGCACTTTGAGTACACAAATACTGAAACCGCTCTCCTGGTACGTGGTCTTGTAGTTCAGATTAAAATGAGACTACGTTCGACGATACTGGGTTACTATTACAGCGGGCAGCTATTATATGAAATCCGAAAATATTTGGGTTATGGCCAATTTACAAGGTGGCTAAACACTTCTGAGTGGGAATATTCACCTGCTACGGCATATAAATGTATTTCTGTTTATGAGTACTCACAGGAGTTAGGAATACAAACTGAATGGTTTGGTACGCTGTTTCTCATTTCGATGACACAACTGATACAGCTACTTCGACCCAATAAGAAAGACATATTATTAATATTAGTAGACATGCTCAAAGCGGGTAAAAAAGTTGATAAAACAGTAATTGCAGACATTTCATTACGTATGCAAGGTCAACTTGCTCCTGCTGACAAGGTTACTGAACACAAAACTGCGTTCACTTCCAATCAGCAGTTAAATTATGTATGGTTAGGTCTGCGCTTTCGTTCAAATCCTGAAGTACAAATTGCTAAGTCACTTGAGCAATATCCTGATATTGCTTTCTGGCCTAATTGCAGAGGTCGGCTAAACACTCCCAACGGGAAACGTAATTTAGAACCTGACTTTTTAATTTGCTATCAGGGGAAGTTGGGAATTTTGGAAGTGGATGGTCCTTTTCATACTCCAGAACGGCGAGTTGAAGAACAAGAACGGGAACGTTATTATCGTCATCATGGGATCCGAGTTGTGGAGCGATTTGATGCTAAAAGGTGTGAGCAAGAACCTCATTTAGTAGTTCAAGAATTTTTACAAATAATGGAAAAGATGTACTAATTTCGAGAGATTGCTTACTCAGGTGTGGTGAAATTGAACAGCTGCGACCTCGCAGGGGGCTTGCACCTCATTGGTTCTCCAATTCCTTGCCATTACTTGCTTTTAACCACCAAAGTAAGAAACTAAATCCCAGAGTTACTTACCGTTCGCTCAATCGAGGATGAGTTTGGTGAAATAGGTGAAATAGGTGAAATAAGGGAGAGTATATAAGCAGGCGATCGTTTTCGGCATCCCTTGTGCCAGAAAGAAATGTGACAAATAAATTTAAGAAATTCGGGGCGGGATTTTCTTGCTTTTGGAAGTATTATTTCTCTCTGCTATCTTGAGGCGATTGCCCCCAGCCCCGACCGGGCAACAAAGGTATCCACCATTGGCTTCTGTAATCCTTTATATATATAGCTTTGAAGTCAGTAAGAACTACCATTGCTTAGTTTTTTCTTACTGCTGCTAAATTCCATAAGGAAAACCATCATAATTGTGAGATGGTATAGATTTTACTCTATACACTGTTTTGACTTCTCCCATAAACTATGGCCATAAATTTTTTGTGCAAATACATCACTGATACCGATATTGTTAAGTTGAGATCTTTATTGTTTTTGTTCAGGCAATGAGCAAGGTTATTGCGGTTTTCAATCAGTCAGGTGGTGTTAGTAAATCCACTTTGACGATGAATTTAGGCTACCACTTGGCTCAAAGGAAGCAGAAAGTTTTGTTAGTGGACATGGACCCCCAAGCCTCGCTGACTGCCTTTATGGGATTAGAGCCATCTGAATTAGATAAGACAGTTTATGAAGCTCTTCTTGGAGAAGAAGCATTACCAATTCATCAGAACATTCATAATATGGATTTGGCACCTGCCAATATCAACCTAAGTGGTGCAGAATTGGAACTCGTCGTAGCAGATATGCGAGATATGCGGTTGAAAGAGGCACTGGAACCGATTCTTACACAATACGATTTCATTTTGATTGACTGTCCACCAAGTCTCGGTATTCTTAGCTATATCAGCTTAGTCGCAGCCACACACGTACTTATCCCTATTCAGACCGAATATAAAGCTTTGAAAGGAACAGAACTATTGCTAACAACGATTGCTCGTGTCCGTTCTCGTGCTAATCGAAAATTACAGATTGCGGGAGTGGTTCCTACGATGTATGACAATCGAACTGGACAAGGATCTCAGAGCTTACAGTCAATTACTAATTCTCTGTCTAAAATCGGGACGATTTATCCAGCTATTCCCCGGTCAGTAGGGTTTGCCGATGCGTCCCAAGAGCATCTGCCATTGGCACTATATAATTCTAAACATCCATCTGTTAAGATTCTCAAACAGATTGCTGAAGGTTTGGAAGTATTACCATGAGAAAAAATCTGTGGATAACGTTATCCACAACCCAAAATGGCAGATACTGTTAGAGGTGTTTAACTTAATCAGTAGGATTTGCCGATGCAGCTTAAGTGCAGTTGTCATTCGGAATTTATAATCCTAAGCATTCATCTGTTAATATCCTCAAACAGATTGCTCAAAGTTTGTCAACGCCATCATGAATCCAAAAAAGCGTGCTAGTCAGCCTTATCAAATCAAAGGAGTCGATGCTCTATTTGGTTCGGACGAGGAAATAAACGAAAACGTTGCTGTGCTTATCCCCATTGAACAAATTGTTTTACCACAGCAGCAACCTCGTCGCTACTTTGCTCCTAAATCCATGCTTGATCTGGTAGAGTCAGTCAAACAGCATGGAATTCTCCAACCCCTTCTCGTTCGTCCACAAGTGGATGGTAAGTATGAATTAGTTGCTGGGGAACGACGTTATCAGGCTGCTAAAACTGTTCAACTAGAATCTGTTCCGGCTGTGATTCGGCAGATGACGGATGTAGAGGCATTTGAACTTGCACTTTCTGAGAATCTGCAAAGAGAAGATTTGAATCCTGTTGAAGAAACTGAGGGAATTGTTGCACTCGTAGCATTAAAACTCAATCAAACAGCAGAGTCAGTGATTGCTTTACTTCAATCAGCTGCTCATCCAGAACGAGAAGCTGTGGATAACGTTATCCACAGTTCAGAATGGCAGACCCTGCTAGAGGTATTTAACGCAATCGGAAGATTCTCCCCCGAAAGTTTTAGAACTAATCGGTTGCCACTTCTGAAACTTCCGATTGATGTTATGGAAGCACTGCGGTCAGGAATGATTGAGTATACCAAAGCCAAGGTAATTGCGCGAGTTAAAGATGAATCTTTACGTGCATCTTTGCTATACGATACGCTTCAAAACGACTTGTCCTTGAACCAAATCAAAGAACGTCTTACTGTGATTCAACAGGAGACAACTGGAACTTCAGAAAAAAAATCTCCTAACATAAAAAAGCAGATAGATGAAGCTTATACTAAAGTCAAAAAATCCAAGGTTTGGAATAATCCCAAAAAGCAAAAGCGATTACAAAAATTGCTGGTAGAACTGGAAGCTTTAATAGTTGAAGACAATGATGATATCTGAATCACTTATTTTTCCCCTAACTTGGAGTTAGGCTATAGCCAAGGTGAAAATTTAAATTAGATTAAGGCGTTTGTGATAATAAAAGATAAAGCCATTTCCGCTTTCACTACAACGTAAACAATATTTTTATGACTATCAAAGAAATCCTGCTCCAAGAAATTGAATCTTCTCCAGAGTCACTCCTAGAAGAAACTCTTGATTTTCTACGTTTTTTGAAAACCAAACAAACAGTTAAAAAAGATACTCAATCACCGCACATTAAGCCAGAAACAGGAAGTTCCGATACCCTACCGCAACCAAAAGAAACCCCGACAGACAGTTCTCAGCTACCCTACCGTCCGGCTTCCGGTCGTTCCATTCTCAGACACGCAGGAACTTGGGCAGGTGATGACTTTGATGAGTGTCTTCAGTCTGTTTACGCGACTCGTGGCAAAGCCAAATTTGATTATGACTTAAATCCTTTTGAGTAATGTACCTGCTAGATACAAATCACTGTAGCAAGCAAATCCGCGTCAAAGAAGCTGAGAAAGTATGAGAGGCGGTGACATGACCAGAGTTTATTTAGATACAAGTATTTATAACCGTCCCTTTGATGACCAAACACAACCAAAAAACTTTCTAGAAACACAAGCGGTTATCTTAATTTTACAAATGGTCGAAGCCAAATTAATAGAATTAGTTAATTCTTCAGTTCTAGAATATGAGAATAGCCGTAACCCTTTTCCTGTAAACCAACAGTCAATGGAGCGATACTTACAAATAGCTACATTAAAAGTATTAGTAGATGAAAATATTAGAGGTAGAGCAAAACAACTAGAACAACAAGGAATTAAAGCCATTGATGCTCTGCACGTTGCTTGTGCTGAAGCTTCTCAAAGTGATTATTTTATCACTTGCGATAAGAGATTAATCAATCGCTGTCAAGCTTTAACACTCAAAACAATTAACCCCACAGAATTTATTTTGGATATAAATTATGACAATCAAAGTTATTAACGAACAGCAAAACCTACAAGAAGTAATACAGGTTTTACTCACACATTTAGAGCCATCCAAAGTGATGAAATTTTGGGCAGCTTGTAATTTAGGCGAAGGTGATTATTTACAACTAAAAGACAAACTGTTTGCTCAGGAGGATGTTGATAGCTTGTATGAAAAAATTAAAGCTTATCAGGACAGGGAATAAAACATCAATGAACTTTGAACTATACCAGCGTGTTGCTTTAAATTGGGACTTGGATAAATATCAATTAAAAAAAGGTGATGTTGCAACTTTAATTGATTTTGTCCCTCATCCCAGCAATGGCGAACAAGGATGCGTTCTAGAAGTATTCAATGCAACTGGTGAATCAATCGCTGTTGTCATTGTTCCCATAACTGATATTAAACCACTGCGAAATCATGAAATTTTAAGCGTTCGCTCTTTGGTGGAAATTTAGTTCCCCAGTGGCTCAATTTCTTACTCAAGCCTTGATATACAACTTTTTCTGAGCAACTTAAAGCAAACGTCCAAACAATTTTTTTGCGGTCAGATAGATGTTATGTGTGCGCGGTCATCTGAGAATGACTGCTGTACAAGCCTACAGCATTAAGAAACTGAGTAATTAATTTCTTACCAAGGGTTGTCAAAGTCCAGGTAGAGCAAGGTGTTTGAGAGCCTACTCCTCGCAACCTTCTTGCACAGTAATGGCTGGGGGGCTGGGAAAGTGCAATACCCGCCAATACTGTGCAAAGTGCTGGATGTCGATTGCCCCCGTATTAGGGTGGC
>NZ_JAYGGZ010000102.1:0-5344 GCF_034931465.1 Anabaena sp. UHCC 0399
GGGTCTAACAAAAAAATAATCATATATATAATGTCCAAGATTGAGTAATCTTAGCAAAGAAGCTGCTTCTGCAAAACGGTTCATCTTTAGGGGTGGGATTAACTAGATATTTATTCAGCAGATCAAGATGCTGACTAGTGAAATTCACCCCTATTTTCAATAACTATTTGTAGGCATCTGCTAGTTTACCTGTGCTTTAGTGTCAATATCTTGTTGTTGAGATAGCAAAATTGGCTGGATCATGAAGTGATAGAACCGATTGTCTGTCTACATCGATGGGCTACACTCCGTCAAACATACCAAAAAAATCATCCCATGATTTGCAATTCACTCTCTTATAAGAGCAAATTAACCGTCCCACCAAGTAATGGGACTTAGTGCTGTATCTACCCGATGAACTAGTCAGAACACTTCGTCTTCAGTATGACTTTGCCACAACTGATGGCAACACCGCGCATCTACCAAGAATAGTCCAATCAATAGTCCGAACGTCATACTGCAAGTACAAGAGAAACAATTACCAAAGTAGCCGCATTGTTTGCAACTATTTGCCGTGCTATGTCCACCGGCAAAACATATGTCGGTATAAACACAAATAAATCAAACAATTTTAGAACAATTAAATGTCCTGTTTGATTTTGTCTATCCTTAACGATTGGTTAACATCAGTTTAGCTGACCAAATTTTCTTTAAAAGTCTTGTAAAAAAGACTGAAGATTTCATCATCAGGGAATGCTATGTATCAACAAAATACCAATTACAATTCACAGAATGTCAAAAAAATCAATAACGAACAAATAGAACAAATTATCAAGGCAATTATCGCCGGAAAGTATTCTTGGGCTTGCGTTTTACTGCTCCGTTTCTCCGGCTATAATCCTATGGAATACATTCCATACCGCACTTATATTCGCTTACTCAAAAATAACTGCCTAGCCAAACCAAACAATATCAATCAATCAGATACGTCAGAAGTTTTTCATGTGCAATCAAGCTGGATGCAAAATAAAAATATAGGACTGACAAACTAAGTTTATCTGTTAGCAGCGAGTGCAGATATTGATGAGTGATGAGTACTGAATCCAGCACTCATACACTCCTTCTTAGTCACCCCATTTCCTATAGCCACTTTATGATGTACCCAGTTAGTTCCTTTAATATCACCCGTCTGCAACCCATTCTCAGAGAGATTGTGTGGCAGAAAAAACAAGAAGTAACCCAACTACATCAACAGATGTCGTTAGCTTCGCTGCAACGTCAGTTAACAGCTGCGCCAACAGTACGAGACTTCTTAATAGCTTTGCAGCAAAACCCCCATAAACCCAGCCTGATTGCAGAAATTCAAAAAGCATCACCCAGTCACGGAATGATCCGTAAAGACTTTGATCCGATCGCGATCGCTCAAGCCTATGAACAAGGTGGAGCAACGTGCATTTCCGTGATCACCGACAGGTCTTTTTTTCAAGGCAGTTTTGATATTTTACGTATTCTTCGCAAAAGAATCACATTACCTTTACTATGCAAAGAATTTATTATTGATCCCTGCCAAATTTATTTAGCACGAGCCGCAGGTGCAGATGCTGTACTCCTAATGTCCTCTATCCTCACCGATAGAGAACTGCAAGACTTTTTACGCATCATTCACTATTTGGGGATGAATGCTCTAGTAGAAGTACATACCTTAGAAGAACTCGATCGGGTACTAATGCTGGACGACATTCGCCTCATCAACATTAACAACCAAAGCCTTGCAGACTTTAGCATTGATCTCAGCACTACTCAAAACCTCTTAGCAGCCAGGCGATCGCAACTGCAAAGTTTGGGTGTGACAGTAGTCGTTGAATCTGGATTGTATGCACGCACCGATTTATCTTTAGTGGCTCAAGCTGGTGCTAATGCAGTTTTAGTAGGAGAATCTTTAATTAAAGAGACAGATATCAAACAGGCTGTACATAGGTTACTCAAAGGGGATAATTAGTTTTCAACTCTAACCTCAGTCGGTAAACAGGGAGGGGAAATAAAAATTTTTTTGTTTATCTTCAGGAATTACCTCAAGAAAAATTGTAGTAACCATTACTTATCTCAGCGAAACCCTTACCCCTGCTAAACCCAGGGGTTTTTATTTAGATTTTCCAGAAGCATCTTCATGGTTTTATCTTGCCCAAGATATTGTTCATTAAACGTAATATAAAAAATAGAGAAACTTTGTACAAATCTATGTAGTCTTAAATATAGTCAATATCAGTATATTTAACATCAATACTCAAGGTACAAAGAGATGAAGTGGCGGAATTGGTCATTACATCAAAGATTAATTGTTACTACCTTCTTAACCTTAACTTGGATAACCCCAACGTTAGCCCAAACAGACAAACCCCTCACCCGTGCGGAAGTCTATAAACTCATTCCCAGCGTTCAACTACTACTACATAATCAAACTCAACGACCTGCACAACGCAATGATGTCATAGTTCCCAGAGACGCAGTTAAAACCGGAGTTAGTTCAGAAGCGCAACTATTTTTCAACGATAAATCCCTGATTCGGGTCGATCAAAAAACTACCTTTCGTTTTGATCCAGGGTATCGTCGCTTTAACTTGCCAAATCTGATTGCCTTGGGTGAAATTATACCTAACGTAGAGAATGGCAGAGCTTTAATTTTAACTCCACCGGGAAGTGTCGTTACAGTCGTAGAAACACCAGGCAGTCAGATTAGAATTCTAGCAGCAGATTGTGCGATCGCCAGAAATAACCAAACTCCGATAAATACTCAAAATAGCCCTATATGTAAACCAGCCCCAAAAGCTACCGCCGTCCTGGTAGCGCATCACCAAGAAAGCAACACCACTCAAGTTTTTGCCCTCACTGATGGAGATATTAACATCTCCGACTCCCAAGATAAAAAAACCGTCGCTTTAAAAGGCGGTCAAACAGTAGCCATCAGAAATGGCATAGTTGGGAATCCCCAAGAATTTGACTTACCAGCTTTTTATAAAACCATTTCCCTCGCTTCTGGTTTAGGGCCAGGACAAGAGAAATTATTAGCTCAAGAATCGACCCCAGTCCAAGAAACACTCAAGGCTATACGGATAGAAACCTTAGCCGCACTCAAAAATCAAGCTCAAAGGTTTAGAGGATTTACCAGAACATTTCTCTCTGATGCCCTTAATGGTACAGAAGGAGATTTGAATCCTCGTCCCGGCGTTTCAGTAAGAATTATTAATCCGGAAGTTGTTACCGGGACATACTATAAAACATCCGAAAATACCGCCATTTTTTACCCTGATAATAATCCCAATGCTCCTAAAAATATTACAGTAGATTTTGACCAGAAAACTATCACCATTGATGGGAATACAGGAGTCTCTAGTAATGCTGGATTAAGTGGCAATAATGCTAGGGGTTCAGTCATCAATGCTAATGGTCAAATCACCCAACTAGACGTGATTGGAGTTAACGGTGAAAAACCACAAGATAACGTTGGCTATCGAGGAACTTTAACAACTGGGATAAGACGCGGACGCTAGCACCGCTACGCGGAAGTCAAAAGTCAAAAGTCAAAAGTCAAAATCAAGAGAACATAATAGTTTTGTTGATTTGAATTTGTTTATCAGGTGTGAGGATTGATGTTTAATAAAAGTGTTTTATTGCTCCTATCTGGAGCATTAGTATTGGGTGTAGATACATCTGTTTTGGCAGAAAATCAGCCAATTTTAGATAACCAACCAGTAATTAACCCAGAAATTACGCAAACAGATAATTGCACCCAAAGCCAATGTAAGCAACTAGCCCAAAATCAAGAACGGGTGACATCTGTATCACAATTATCTGATGTGCAACCTAGTGATTGGGCTTTTGTCGCCTTACAATCATTAGTAGAAAGGTATGGTGTCATAGCAGGTTATCCCAACGGCACATTTAAAGGCGATCGCGCCATGACTCGCTATGAATTTGCTGCCGGATTAAATGCAGTATTAGATAAAATTGATCAGTTAATTACGGCTGGGTTAGCAGACACAGTTGAAAAAGTAGATTTAGTAACACTGCAAAAATTAAGAGAAGAATTTACTCCCGAATTAGCCACCTTAAGAGGCAGAGTAGATGCTTTAGAAGCACGCACCGCCAACATTGAATCTCAACAATTTTCCCCCACCGTAGTATTAGGTGGACAAACCATATTTGGGTTAGCTGGGGGTTTTGGTGGTAATCGTCCAGGCGACGGAGAAGCTAACCCAATTTTTACTTATCTCACCCAAATACAATTAGCGTCTTCCTTTACAGGTAAAGACCGATTTCGATTAGCCTTAGTCAGTGGAAATGCTGCAAATGATAGCTTTGGCAATCCTACAGCATTCAACACCAACATGGCGAGATTAGCTTGGCAGGCAGATTATGACAATCAAGTCAGACTAGACTCTCTAGAATATCGCGTTGCCGGATTAGGCGATCGCGTCGTCTTCACCTTCAAACCCGTAGGCTTTAGTTTAAGTAGCGTTCTCAGCGTCAACTCACCCTACGCCGATGCAGGACAAGGCGCGATTTCTCTGTTTGCTGGTTCAACTTCCATCTTGAAAATTGGCAGTCTCGATGCAGGTTTAGGTTTTGATTGGTTAATGTCTGACCAAATGCGGTTACAACTCGCCTACGGGACGAGAACTAGCAACGACACCAGTCAGGGTTTATTTGGTGCAGACTACAGTGCTTTGGGAGTGCAGTTATTATACAAGCCTACCCCCTCCTTAATTACAGGTTTAGCTTATGTTAATGCTTACTCTAGTAACGCTCAATTAGATACAGGGACAGGTAGCAACAACGCCGATACCTCCGGCGGTATTAATGAACCATCACAAATTCACGGTCTTAACGCCAGCCTGAAATGGCAACTCACCGATCAGTTAGTGCTTGGTGCTTGGGGTGGTATCGTCGTCACAGATTCCCTCAAATCAGATGCAGTCATTCTCAGCAGCACCTACACCGCATCTTTAGGTGTGTATGATCCCTTTGGCAGAAAAGGAGACTTATTAGGGTTCGTCTACGGTCAACCACTAAAATTAAATAACGGCCTTGCAGTTGCAGATATAGATACTGGTAACTCAACTCACTACGAAGTTTTTTACCGTTATTTAGTTAACGATAATATCTCCATCACTCCCGGCTTTTTTATCGTCACCGACCCCGACCATTTTTCTAGAAACAACGATATTTTTGTGGGTACTATTCGTACTACCTTTAGTTTTTAATCATAGTGCGATCGCATAATCCTGTTGTCAAATCTGCGCTGCGATCGCTACTTTTCAACCTGCTAGCGACCCCTAAAAATACTCACTACTCAGCACTAACTATTC
>NZ_JAYGGZ010000103.1:0-5242 GCF_034931465.1 Anabaena sp. UHCC 0399
CCCTACAAGGAGAGAGGCTTTAATTTTTCCCCCTTCCCTGTCTACGACACGCTCCGCGAAGGTAGGGAAGGGGGTTAGGGGGTTAGGGGGTTAGGTTTCACGTTAGCTTTTCCACATAACGTGAAAAGTCAGACAACATTAAGCCTTGAGATTACAACATTAAGCCTTGAAGTTACAGCATTAAGCCTTAAACTTACAATATTAAGTCTTAAACATATAATATTAAGCCTTGAGGTTATAACATTAAGCCTTAAAACTAGAACATTAAGCCTTAAGATTAAAACGATCGCACTTAACTCTCCAATAAAAAGGCGATATATTGAAGCAATTCCGAGAAATCACGGACATCAATAAAACAATTGGCAAAATAAAATGTGAATTTTGCTGAACTAGAATCTAGTTGAATTAAGCCAAAATAGCTTTGTAAAGCTTTAAAAAGTGTAAATTTATGGCTAGAAAGAAGCGTAGTTCCCGGATTCTAGAAAAAGCAGAGTTTAGAGTTGCCGGACTAAAAGCAATTGATCCAAATCTCAATTTAGATGATACTTGCAACTTGCAAAACTTGACGCAATTAATCGATAAATTTCACAATATGCTTGATGATTATAATGCTGCTATAGCAATGATAGACTCTTATAAAAAGAAGCTAGATGACATGGAAAAAAACTTAAGTCAGGTTTCAGATAAAATGCTGATGGGAGTTGGTTTTAAGTATGGTAAAAACAGTAGTGAATATGAACTTGCAGGCGGAGTTCGAGATAGTGAACGTATCCGTAAAAGCAGATTGACGCGCTTGAAATCTAATACAGATAAAACATCTAATGAAACTGCTATGACCGCTTAGTATAACAGTTCCCAATTGAGTGGAATATATATTATTATGGGGCAGGATATATTCTGCCCCTAGCTGTGTAGGTAATTAAAATATCTTCAGTGGATATTTGGCATCAAAACTATACTTTAAGTATAAAATAAAAAATCTCCTAAGCGATTACCAGTAAGGCTTTTAGACAGAAAATCGGGTAAACTTTGATAGCTAAGTTTTGCCTAAAAATACTTCATAATTAAGGTAAGAACATACAAAGAGAGAACACAAAAATGTTAGAAAAATATCGTCAACACGTTGCTGAAAGGGCAACCCTCGGTATTCCGCCCTTACCGTTAGATGCACAGCAAACCACAGAATTGTGTGAATTACTGAAAAATCCGCCCCAGGGTGAAGAAGATACATTATTACATCTATTGCGCGATTGGGCTTTGCCCACACTTCGTGAACGCATACCCCCTGGTGTAGATGCAGCTGCTTATGTGAAAGCTGGATTTCTTACAGGTATTGCTAAAGGCGAAATCACTAGCCCCTTAATTTCCTCAATTGAAGCAGTGGAATTACTGGGAACAATGGTAGGCGGTTATAATGTGCAGTCGTTAATTGAGTTGTTGCAACTCTCTACCAAATCATCAGAAGGTGATACCCCTTTGGTAATGGGAGGGGAAGGTAAAGAACCAATCGCCGCCGCCGCCGCTACTGCTCTCAGCAAAACATTACTGGTGTATGATGCTTTTCATGATGTGTTGGAATTAGCTAAAATCAATCCCTATGCCAAGCAGGTAGTTAATTCCTGGGCAGAAGCAGAGTGGTTTACAGTTCGTCCCCAGCTACCAGAATATATTAACGTCACTGTGTTTAAAGTTCCTGGGGAAACCAACACCGATGATTTATCTCCAGCCACCCACGCCACCACCCGCCCAGATATTCCCCTCCACGCCTTGGCTATGTTAGAGTCACGGCAACCGGGAAGCTTAGAAACCATTGTTGAGTTGAAGAAAAAAGGACATCCTGTGGCTTATGTCGGGGATGTGGTGGGTACTGGTTCATCTCGGAAATCAGCGATTAACTCTGTGTTATGGCATATGGGGCAAGATATACCCTATGTTCCCAACAAACGCGGTGGGGGTTATATTTTAGGTAGTGCGATCGCGCCTATTTTTTTCAACACTGCTGAAGATGCCGGTGCTTTGCCTATTCAATGTGATGTCACCAAGCTCGAAACCGGCATGGTAATTACCATCTATCCCTACAAAGGTGAAATTACCAATGAAGACGGCGAAGTCATTTCTACCTTCAGCCTCAAACCAGACACCATCCTCGATGAAGTCCGCGCCGGTGGACGCATCCCCCTACTTATTGGACGTACCCTCACCGACAAAACCCGTCAAGCATTAGGTTTAGAACCCAGCACCGTCTTCATCCGTCCCTACCAACCCAGCGACACAGGTAAAGGCTACACCCTCGCCCAAAAAATGGTCGGAAAAGCTTGCGGTTTACCTGGTGTTCGTCCCGGTACATCCTGCGAACCCATTATGACTACAGTTGGTTCTCAGGATACCACCGGCCCCATGACCCGCGACGAACTTAAAGAACTCGCTTGTCTCGGCTTCAGTGCAGACTTAGTCATGCAGAGTTTCTGTCACACCGCCGCCTATCCCAAACCCGTAGACATCAAAACCCACCACGACTTACCCGATTTCTTCTCCTCCCGTGGTGGTGTCGCCTTGCGTCCCGGTGATGGTATCATCCACTCTTGGCTCAACCGGATGCTGTTACCCGATACCGTAGGCACAGGTGGAGACTCTCACACCCGCTTCCCCTTGGGAATTTCCTTCCCCGCCGGTTCTGGGTTAGTCGCCTTTGCTGGTGCATTGGGTGTCATGCCTTTAGATATGCCAGAATCAGTATTAGTCAGATTCAAAGGGGAATTGCAACCCGGTATCACCTTAAGAGATATCGTCAACGCCATTCCTTACGTCGCCATGCAACAAGGGTTGCTAACTGTCGAGAAAGAGAACAAGAAAAACATCTTCTCCGGCAAAATCTTGGAAATAGAAGGCTTACCAGATTTGAAAGTAGAACAAGCCTTTGAACTTACAGATGCTTCCGCCGAACGTTCTTGTGCAGGCTGCACCATTAAACTGAGTGTAGAAACAGTTTCAGAATATCTGCGTTCTAATATTGCCCTATTCAAGAACATGGTAGCCAGAGGTTATCAAGACGCGCGTACTATCATGCGCCGCGTCGCCAAAATGGAAGAGTGGTTAGCAAATCCTGTGTTACTTGAAGCTGACACAGATGCAGAATATGCCGCAATCATTGAAATTGATTTGAACGAAATCAAAGAACCAATTGTGGCTGCACCAAATGACCCCGATAATGTTAAATTATTATCGGAAGTTGCTAATGATCCAGTACAAGAAGTATTTGTTGGTTCTTGTATGACAAATATTGGTCATTATCGAGCAACTGCGAAAGTTTTAGAAGGTGCAGGTGAAGTCAAAACTCGCCTGTGGATAGCACCACCCACCCGCATGGATGAACACCAGTTAAAAGAAGAAGGTGTATACAGCGTTTTTGGTGCGGCTGGTGCAAGAACAGAAATGCCTGGATGCAGTTTATGTATGGGAAATCAGGCAAGAGTTGCTGATGGCACAACTGTATTTTCTACCTCTACCCGCAACTTCAATAATCGCATGGGTAAAGGTGCGAGAGTGTATTTAGGTTCTGCCGAATTAGCCGCAGTTTGTGCTTTGTTTGGACGCATTCCCACAGTGCAAGAATATCTTGATATTGTGGCGAATAAGATTCATCCTTTTGCTGAGAATTTATATCGGTATTTGAACTTTGATCAAATCATCGGTTTTGAGGATGAAGGGCGAGTGATTTCTCAAGAGGAGCAAGCGTTGTTGGTATAGTTTAATTAGGGTGAGTCTTCATGGCTTACCCTAATATATTTCAAGAGAGTCAATTATGTGCATTACCAAATAGAATTTAAGCCCAAAGCAATTAAAGATTTAGAGAAATTTCCTGTAGATGTTAGAGAACGCATTATCAGTAAAATTGAAGCGATGCAAGATGATTTACAGGGAGACGTAAAACGCTTAACCAACTTTACGCCAGAATATTGTCTGAGAGTAGGTGATTATCGAGTTTTGTTTGAATTAGAAGAACAGACTATCATGATATATAGGGTTAAGCATCGTAGTAAGGCTTATGAGTAAAAGGAGTTGTAAAAATGATTGAATTACATCCTGAATTTTTAACAAAAAATGGTCAAAAGCAATTTGCTATTTTACCTTATGAGGAGTTTTTAAAAGTTCAGGAATTACTAGAGGATTTAGAAGATTTAAGAGATTTACAAGAAGCGAAAACAGAAGAAAAAGATAGTGCTTCGGTATCTTTAACCGAGGTAAAAAAAATGTTATTATAGCGTTTCCTAAGCAACTGAGGTACACCAAAATATTGTTTACCAAGGTTAGTAGCTTTGAAAACGTACCTCACTAGGTCGGAAAACGCTATATCCTAAATTTGCTAATTAGGGCGAGTCGTGATGACTCACTTCACTTGAGGAATAATTACTAATGACTCAACCCAATTTAATTAAACAAGCTGAAGCCAGTCACATTAGTCAAGAAAGTTGTTTAACAGAAATATTACAAGAAATTCAAGAAACACCCCAGGAATATTGGTCAAATTTACTGGAAATAATTCGAGTTTTTCGGAAAAGTTTCACTATTAAACCAAAGTTATTAACCAATTTTGTACAAGAAGATTTGGATAGCGGAACAAAAAAACTCTTACATCAACAACATCAAGCACTGAAGGAATTAACTAAAGAATGGTTAGAATCAGGAGATGAACAAGAACAAACAGAAACTTGGGAATATTTAAATCAAGCAGAGGAAGTTAGAAAAACAGGAAAAACTACTGCTGATTCTAAATCTCTTGATGGTTATGCCCACCACATATCAAACATTTAATATTTTTACAAGGCATCTGTATTGAATTTCAATTTCAAACCAAACTTTCGAGCAAGTTTTTGGTAACGCTTACACACATCCTCAACTGATATCTTTAATTGTTCAGCAGCAAACCTAACTTGCTCTTCATCAATCTCTTCCTGCATATAAAAAAATACATTAAAAAGATAAATGTCTCTAGAGAGCAGTTTGCGATCTATTTCATCCTCACAAGTCCAAGATAATGCTTTAAGCGTCATTATTCTCATATGTTGATTATCACAGTTTGACAACCTATCTAATAAAGTTTCTATAGTCTCTTCATTCCCAAGTTGTACTAGTGCTGTCTCTATCGCTTGCTGCACATCGTCGTCAGCATCATTCAATTTGGCAATTAAGGGTTCTACTGCTCGTGTATCCTTAATTTCACCCAATGCACTTGCGACTGCTT
>NZ_JAYGGZ010000104.1:0-5142 GCF_034931465.1 Anabaena sp. UHCC 0399
TTATTCAGCTTGCAATTTTCTCTCTCCTTTGCGTCCTATCGGTACACACATCGGTGTCCCCACAACAGGGTCAGAAACAACCCGGCATTCTAAGCCAAAAACCTCTTGTACCATTTCTTCAGTCATTACCTGTTTCGGTTCTCCAACGGTGAAAATCCGACCCTCTTTGACAGCAACCAGATAATCTGCATAACGACAAGCCTGATTTAAATCATGCAGTACCATGACAATAGTTCTTCCCTGATGCTGGTTCAATTCATATAACAAATCTAAAACTTCTATCTGATGTGCCAAATCCAGAAAAGTAGTCGGTTCATCTAACAGTAAAATATCTGTATCTTGTGCTAATGCCATTGCAATCCAAGCACGTTGTCGTTGTCCACCAGATAAAGTATCTAATCCTCTATCATCCAACTCTAATAAACTTGTAATTTCTAGTGCCTGTTGGACAATTTTTTCATCTTTTTCTGACCACTGCTGCAACCAATTTTGATAAGGATAGCGTCCTTGTGCTACCAAGTCTCTGACTGTTAATCCTTCCGGTGCAACTGGGCCTTGCGGTAAGATACCTAATTGCTTCGCTACATCCTTAGTAGAAAGATTAAAAATAGATTGCCCATCAAGATAGACTGTACCGCCATAGGGTTTAAGAAGTCTAGCTAGACCTCGTAATAAAGTTGATTTACCACAACCATTTGCACCCACTAAAGCACTAATTTGTCCCGGAGGAATTGATAAATTCAGGTCACGAATAATTGGCGCACCATCGTAAGCTAAAGACAGCCCCTTGGTTGATAATCCTTTCATAGTTGTTACCGTTTTAGATTAATAAAAAGCTGATTTTTCCCCAGTCCCCAATTCCCAGTCTCCAGTCCCCAGTCCCCAATCCCCAATCTGCTATTTCTTCCGATTACGAATTAACAAATAGAGAAAATAAGGCGCACCAATAGCAGCAGTCACGACCCCACAAGGAATTTCTATAGGTGCAAACAAGGTTCTGCCTAGCAAATCTGCGGCGACAACAATCACTCCCCCTAACAATGCAGATGTAGGAATCAAGCCTTCATGATTTGTACCTACCAACTGTCTGCCTAAATGGGGTGCAATTAAACCGACAAAACCAATCATTCCCGCCGTGGCGACTCCTGCACCGGCTAAGGCTACACCCACTAGCACGAGTAAACCACGTTGCCATTCCACCCGACTACCTAAACCTCTGGCAACATCATCTCCTAAATTTAAGGCGTTCAGATGTCTTGCCAATGTCAACGCCATCGGTACGAATACAATTAACCAAGGTAAGAAGGAAAAGACTTGTTCCCAGGTGCGTCCGTAGACACTACCAGCCAACCATACAAGGGCATCACTGACGCTGTAGATTTCACCAAAGGTAATCATCAAGCTGGTGAATGCGCTGGCGATCGCAGACAACCCCACGCCCATTAAAATTAACAAAATGGGGGAACTACCATTATTCCAAGCTAGGGAGTAAATGAGCATCGCCATCAATAAAGCCCCAGCAAAGGCTGATAGAGGCAAGGTGTAAATGGGTGCAGCAGGAAATAAAATAATAACTGTCACGGCTGCCAGACTCGCGCCGGCATTGATGCCAATAATCCCAGGGTCAGCTAAGGGGTTACGTGTCAGTCCTTGAAAGATAGTGCCAGAAATTGCCAGTGCTACCCCCACCATAAAAGCGACAAGGGTACGAGGTAGACGCAGATTGTGAATCACAAAAGCATGGTCTGGATTACCTGTATCTATACCCAATACAGTTTTGACGATATCTAAAGGCGAGATGGGATACTCACCCCTACCCACATTGATCACCATCGTGATCGCAACCACCACTACCAAACAAAGCAGCATCAGTGGTACGCGTCGGTCTATGCGAAAAGATATCGCCTCGGAACGGATGACGAGCCAATCTACCTTCATTTCTTCACCTTTGACTTAGCCAAGTAGACAAAAAAGGGCGCACCAACTAGTGCTGTCATTACTCCCACAGGTAATTCTTGAGGTTTGAGTAAGATACGCGCAGCCACATCTGCAACTAAGAGTAAAGTTGCTCCTACTACTGCGGAGTAAGGCAAAATCCAACGGTAATCAGCTTTGATGAAAAACCTCACCATATGGGGAACAACTAAGCCAATAAAGCCAATTGGCCCAGCCAGGGATACGGAACTTCCCGCCAGTAAAACAACGCTGATGGCTGTCGTGATTTTCACCCAAGTTGTCTGTTGACCCAGGCCTTTAGCTACGTCTTCACCCAGACTCATAGTTGTAATTTGTCTACCAAGGGCAAAGGCCATTACTAAGCCAATAACAACGAAAGGCAATGCTGACAATAATATGTTGAAATCCCTTCCAGCTAAAGAACCAGCCAACCAAAATCTAATTTCTTCTAAGGTGCGTTGACTGACGATGAGAATAGCCGTGGTGAGGGAAGAAATCAGAGCCGTGATCGCCGCGCCTGCTACGGTGATATTTAATGGTGTAGCTCCTCCTCGCCCCAGAGAACCAAGGAAGTAGACTAATATGGCGGTGACTCCTGCACCTAAAAAGGCCACAATAGTCAAAACACTCAAGGACGAGCTACCAAACACAAAAATTGTGGCAACTACAGCCAATGCAGCCCCCGATTCAATACCTAAAATCCCTGGATCTGCTAGGGGGTTGCGTGTCAAACCTTGCATTAATGCCCCGGAGACTGCTAAGGCTGCACCTACCAAAAGAGCAACAAGCGATCGCGGTAATCTCACCGTCTGAATCACTAAATGTTCATATGAACCATCAAAGGTGATAAAGGATTCCAGAATCTTGTTTAACGGTATTTCTGCCGCACCCAATGTAACACTGTACACCAAGCAAGTTAGCAGAATCAGTATGCCTAGAATCAGACCCACTAATGGCGATATTTTGGGTGGATTCCAGTTTCTGGGTGATGCTGTGGTTGCTCTTGTCATTATCTTCTAGTTAATTGAAAAATATAGTCATTTGGGTAAGTTGATTGTGCTTTCTTTGACATTTGCAAGTTCAACATCTTAATTGAGAATTAATATAAGCCCATCAAGTATTTAACCAAAGCATATTCTCATAATATTGAGGTTTGTAGCCTGATATGACCGCCAAGTTTCAAAACTATACTTTATACTTATTGGCATATTTTTTCAACTTATTGCAGCTTTGTTTCATAAAAAAAGAAATATATTCTCAAATAGCTTTAATAATCTTGTAGTTGCTGTTTATTTGAATGTTGACCGTCAAGCGTCAACCATGAATACGAAAAAATATACCAGTTATACCAATTTTGGATTTTAGATACTTCTCTTAACTGAGAGGCTACGCCTTAAGCGTTCGCGGTAGCGTGCTGGAGGCTCTAACTATGCCGCAGGCTTTACAACAAGCTCAGTACAAGTTTTAGATTTTGGATTCCAAGCTTGCTTTTGACAGGTGTGATGCCTTTGGCGCGCTGCATCGAAATCCTTAAAGGGCTGGCTTTCGTGCTATTTGGTAAGGCTGAACCCGGAGGAATCATCAATGTTGTCACCGAACAACCCCTGACCACTCCCTATTATGCCGCTGATTTTAATTTCGGCAATTACGCTTTCTATCGCCCTACTTTTGATATTTCTGGGCTGCTGACAGAGGATGATTCACTGTTATATCGGCTGAATGTGGCTTATCAAAATTCTGGGAGTTTTCGATATTTTAACTTTACCGTTTTGCTGACAAAATTTATTTAGGTTGTCTTAAATACTTAAATAAATCATCAACTATGGCATTAGCTGAGAGGATACTACCAAAAATCCAGTAACTAGAATCAACACTATAAACTCGCTGATTTTGTACTACATTCAGGGTTTGCCAAAGACGAGTATTTTGATATTTTTGGAATAACTCTCTAGCACCAGGGTCTACAGCTACAAATAAAATATCAGCATCAAGTGAGTCTATACGTTCTAAGTTCAAGATTATCAAAGTATCATCAGGAGTTTTGATTAACTGACGTTGAGCATCTGGCATAGAAATACCGACTTCTTGCAAAATACTGCCTGGGAATGAAAATTGGGAACGAAACTCAGGCAGTTGCACCCCACCATGAAAACGGCTAATAGATACGTTTAATTTATTGATTTGATTCTTGAGGACAGTTTTTAATTTTATTAATCGCTGTTTGTACTCAGACAGTAATTTCTCAGCTTGTTCCGTCTTGCCTAATACCTCACCAATTTGCCGAAAAGATGTTTGCCATCTAGCATGAACATATTTAAACTGAACTGTAGGGGCTATTTTTGAAAATAATTGATAGTTTGCTGAATTAATCCCATATAAGCTAATAATTAAATCTGGATGTAACTCTAATATTTTTTCTAAATTAAACGTATGTTCTTTACCTATATAAGATATACCAGACATTTTGTTCTTAAGAAAACTAGATTTACTAGCTACATAAGTAGTGTCAGGCACACCTATCGGTTTCAATCCTAATGCTATTATATCTTCCAATGCCACTTGATATGTAACAACAATACGCTGCGTATTTAGAGGTACACAAGTTTCTCCTAATTCATGTTTAATTAATCGGCATTCTGAATTTGATGATGTTTTATTTGGTAAATTAGTATATAAATTACTATCATAAGCAATGCTGATCAAGCATGAAGCCACTATCACTATAAGTAGCTGAATGCAATAATAAAAACTCTTTTTCATGTTTTATCTTTTATCACCATGAAGTTGCATTAATCCCCTAGATCATTAAACTCACACATCCTTTTTAGGTGAAACTCGCAGAGTAAATATTAAGTATTGATGTAGCAAGGCTAAAATAGTTCATTAGATGTAGGTTGGGTTGAAGTAAGGAAACCCAACATGAATATCGGTGTTGGGTTTCGCCTTACTCAACCCAACCTACAAGTTTTTTGCATCATTTTAGTCTTGTCAGTCCACTAAAATTTCACATCAAAATTCAAAAGAAATAGTTCCTAAAACAGTAAAAGGTGCTGCGGGAACAATGAAAAAGCTTTGAGACTCGAAGTATTTCGTATCGAAAAGATTCTTAAAATTGAGCGCAGCACGCCAATTATCCCGTTTATAGAAAATACTGGCATCTGTTCTAACATAAGAAGGAATTTTCAG
>NZ_JAYGGZ010000105.1:0-3210 GCF_034931465.1 Anabaena sp. UHCC 0399
TAGAACCTGGCACTGAGCGATTGTGGCGGGAGGCAACCCTCCAACTATCGTAGCCGCAGCAATGTTTCACCTCTGAGTTCGGGATGGGGTCAGTGTGGGGCCATCGCGCCATAAGCACCAGGAAAAACGGTTGGGTCAGAGACCCTGAAGACTGCAAGAAAAGCGAGGTATGAGAGAAAAAACAATTGTTGTGAGGTCAAGCCCTCGGTCTGTTAGTACTCCTCAGCTTCATACATTACTGCACTTCCACTTAGAGCCTATGAACGGGTGTTCTGCCCGTGACCTTACCTACTATTAGTAGTGAGAGCACTCATCTTGAGGTGGGCTTCCCACTTAGATGCTTTCAGCGGTTATCCACTCCGCACTTGGCTACCCAGCGTTTACTGTTGGTACAATAACTGGTACACCAGCGGTGCGTCCTTCCCGGTCCTCTCGTACTAAGGAAGACTCCTCTCAATGCTCTTGCGCCTGCACCGGATATGGACCGAACTGTCTCACGACGTTCTGAACCCAGCTCACGTACCGCTTTAATGGGCGAACAGCCCAACCCTTGGGACGTACTTCCGCCCCAGGTTGCGATGAGCCGACATCGAGGTGCCAAACCTCCCCGTCGATGTGGACTCTTGGGGGAGATCAGCCTGTTATCCCTAGAGTAACTTTTATCCGTTGAGCGACGGCCATTCCACTCTGCGCCGTCGGATCACTAAGGCCTACTTTCGTACCTGCTCGACTTGTCAGTCTTGCAGTCAAGCTCCCTTTATGCCTTTACACTCGCCGCACGGTTTCCAAGCGTGCTGAGGGAACCTTTGCGCGCCTCCGTTACCTTTTAGGAGGCGACCGCCCCAGTCAAACTGCCCACCTGAAACTGTCCTTCTTCCGGCTAACGGAAATAAGTTAGAATCCTAGCTTCGCCAGAGTGGTATCTCACCGTTAGCTCCATATTCCCCACAAGGAATACTTCACCGCTTCCCACCTATCCTGCGCAAGCGAAGCCCGGACACAATTCCAGGCTACAGTAAAGCTTCATAGGGTCTTTCTGTCCAGGTGCAGGTAGTCCGTATCTTCACAGACATTCCTATTTCGCCGAGTCTCTCTCTGAGACACCATCCAGATCGTTACGCCTTTCGTGCGGGTCGGAACTTACCCGACAAGGAATTTCGCTACCTTAGGACCGTTATAGTTACGGCCGCCGTTCACCGGGGCTTCAGTCGTCAGCTTCAAGCTTTCACCCTGACCAACTTCCTTAACCTTCCGGCACTGGGCAGGCGTCAGCCCCCATACGTCCTCTTACGAGTTTGCGGAGACCTGTGTTTTTGGTAAACAGTCGCCTGGATCTCTTCACTGCGACCCACGTCTTAGGTGGGCACCCCTTCTTCCGAAGTTACGGGGCCATTTTGCCGAGTTCCTTAGAGAGAGTTATCTCGCGCCCCTTGGTATTCTCAACCTCCCTACCTGTGTCGGTTTCGGGTACGGGTACTATATGTTCATCACATTACTAGCTTTTCTTGACACTATCCTTCACCATGCGGAGTTCGTAAACTCCTCCCAAACCAATCAGGGTATGGCTATCTTTCATGCGTCCCTAATAATGCTCCCATACAATAGTCAGGGATTGTTGACCCTGTGTCCATCGACTACGCCTTTCGGCCTCGCCTTAGGTCCCGACTAACCCAGAGTGGACGAACCTGGCTCTGGAACCCTTAGGGTTTCGGGGCATTGGATTCTCACCAATGTTTGCGCTACTCAAGCCGACATTCTCACTTCCGTCTCGTCCACAGCTGCTCGCCGCTACTGCTTCAACCTATTACGGAACGCTCCCCTACCGATTAATCAATTGACTAATCCCACAGCTTCGGTACATCGCTTAGCCCCGTTCATTTTCGGCGCAAGATCGCTTGACTAGTGAGCTATTACGCACTCTTTCAAGGGTGGCTGCTTCTAGGCAAACCTCCTAGTTGTCTAGGCAATCTCACCTCCTTTATCACTTAGCGATGATTTGGGGACCTTAGCTGGTGGTCTGGGCTGTTTCCCTCTTGACGATGAAGCTTATCCCCCACCGTCTCACTGGCAATGTGTGCATCGGGTATTCTGAGTTTGTCTCGATTTGGTACCGGTCTCCCAGCCCGCACCGAAACAGTGCTTTACCCCCCGACTATAATCATTACCGCTGCGCCTCAACACATTTCGGGGAGAACCAGCTAGCTCCTGGTTCGATTGGCATTTCACCCCTAACCACACCTCATCCGCCGATTTTTCAACATCGGTCGGTTCGGACCTCCACTTGGTTTTACCCAAGCTTCATCCTGGACATGGTTAGATCACCAGGGTTCGGGTCTATAAACACTGATTATCGCCCTCTTCAGACTCGGTTTCCCTTTGGCTCCAGCATTCTCGCTTTAACCTACCAGTGCCTATAAGTCGCCGGCTCATTCTTCAACAGGCACGCGGTCATCCGTTTAATCGGACTCCCACTGCTTGTAAGCTCATGGTTTCATGTTCTATTTCACTCCCCTTCCGGGGTTCTTTTCACCTTTCCCTCGCGGTACTTGTTCACTATCGGTCACACAGTAGTATTTAGCCTTACGAGATGGTCCTCGCTGATTCACATGGGATTCCTCGTGCCCCATGCTACTCGGGATTCAGCTACTATCCTTCAACTTTCGACTACAGGACTTTCACCTCCTCTGGTGCAGTATTTAGCTGCTTCGTCTAGTCTCCGTGATTCGATATCGCTGTCCCACAACCCCATTCGGTAAACCAAATGGTTTAGGCTTTTCCCCTTTCGCTCACCACTACTTAGGGAATCTCTTTTGATTTCTCTTCCTCCAGCTACTAAGATGTTTCAGTTCGCTGGGTTGGCTCTTTCCTGTCTATATATTCAACAGGTAGTATTTAGGGTTGCCCCATTCGGACATCTCCGGCTCAATGTTTGCTTCCAACTCCCCGGAGTATTTCGTCGGTAACCACGTCCTTCTTCGCCTCTGTGTGCCTAGGTATCCACCATGAGCCCTTATTAGCTTGACCACTCAAACAATTGGTTTCTATCCTGCAAACACTTCCCTTCCAGTTCTGATTTCTGAGTTCTTCCCACTGATTTGACTCAGCATTCTTAACTCATCTCTCAACACTTTCATTGTCTGTGCTTGCTAATTTCTCGCTTTTCTATGCAGTTTTCAAGGTTCTGGCTGGTTCTTACCCAGCAGTCTAACT
>NZ_JAYGGZ010000106.1:0-4602 GCF_034931465.1 Anabaena sp. UHCC 0399
GCAAACAGTAAAGCTTTGGAATGTTAAAACTGGTTCATGTTTTAAAAGTTTTCATGGGCATACTGACGTTGTACGTTCAGTATCTTTTAGTATCAAAAATCAATTAATAGCAAGTGGTAGTAATGACCAAACTGTTAGAATATGGAACATTAATACTGGAGAATGTATAAAAATATTAAGAGGTTATAGTAACTGGATATGTTCCGTTAATTTTAATATTGATGATAGATTTATCGTCAGCAGCAGTTTTGATCAAAGTCTGAAATTATGGGATGTTAATACAGGTCAATGCGTAAAAACTTTATATAGAAGTAGCAATTCTATATCGTCAGCAAATTTTAGCCCAAATGGTCAAAAAATTGCCAGTGGTAGCAGTGACGATACGGTTAAAATATGGGACACTTATAGTGGAGAATGCCTTCTTACTTTGTATGGCCATTCTAATTGGGTTAGTTCAATTAGCTTCAGTCCAGATGGTGAACTTATCGCAAGTGGTAGTACAGACAAAAAAATCATATTGTGGAAAGTTGATAGTGGAGAAATCATAAAAATTTTAGAAGGTCACAATAACTCAGTATCATGCGTTGCTTTTAGCCCTATCAATCCAATACTTGCGAGTAGTAGCCTTGATCAAACAATAAAACTTTGGGATATTTTTAGTGGGGAATGTCTCAGAACATTTAAAGGTCATAGTATCTTAGCAAATTCTGTTACTTTTAGCCCAGATGGTAAAATTATTGTTAGTTCTGGTAGTGACCAAAAGATAAAATTATGGGACATCAGTACAGCACAATGTTTAAAAACCTTAGAAGGACATAATAAGAAAATTAATTCAGTTACTATTAGTCCTGACGGTAACATTATTGCTAGTGCTAGTAACGATCACACAGTAAAATTATGGGATATCCACACAGGAAAATGTTTAAAAAATTTACAAGAACATACTGATAATGTTTATTCAGTTGTTTTTAGTCACGATGGTCAACTTCTTGCCAGTGCAGGTAAAGATGACACCATTAAATTTTGGCATCTTAAAACTGGTGAATGCCTGAAAAAAATAATTAATGATCGCCCCTATGAACGCATGAACATTATAGGGGTTAAGGGTTTAACATCATCTGAAATCACTACCCTCAAAGCACTTGGCGCAGTAGAAGAATGAAAAATGTAAAAATAAAAATGCAGTAAAAACAAATTGCCAATTTATAATCATCAAACTTCCACAACATATGGAAATAGCAAAAGTATCAAATCAAGGAAAAGTAATTCTTCCTGAAGAATTACTAAAAGCCTCTGGCTGGAAAATCGGACAGGAATTAATAGCAATTAATATGGGTGATGGGATTCTTCTCAAACCCAAGAAACCCTTTGCAGAAACTACATTAAATGATGTTGCAGGCTGCTTAAAATATCAAGGCGCACCCAAATCTTTAGAAGATATGAATGATGCCATCTGTCAAGGTATCGAGGAATCATGGCATGGTGGTAGTTGATACTAATATAATTGTGCGTCTATTGACTCAAGATGATGAATTACAGTACCAAAAGAGTCTAGCAATTTTTCAAAACCAAAATGTTTTTATACCAGATACCGTAATTCTAGAAACTGAGTGGGTACTAAGGTTTGCTTATAAGTTTAAACCTGTTGAAATCTGTACAGCGTTAAGAAAGCTGTTTGGATTGTCAAATGTCCATCTGAGTAATTCTGGCGTAGTTTTTCAGGCGTTGCAATGGCATGAATTAGGCTTAGATTTTGCTGATGCACTTCATCTAGCCCACAGTCAAAATCATGCAGAATTTTACACTTTTGACGAGAAATTTGTGAAAAGGGCTAAGGGGCTAACTACCTGTGAAGTCAAGCAGCCTTAGTGATGACTCAGCAAAAAAACCTAGCTTCAAAATATGTGATCAGGCGATCGCCCACTTTTTCACTAACATTGATTTGGTAAGAGCGATCAGCTACGCTGGGCGGTTACGCCATCGCATGGCCAATTCTGACACGTTTCTAATGTGCGATCGCCATGACAACTCTATGCCAGGATATTAATATTCTTGTCATTAACTATATATGTACAGCCTAGAAATCCCAGAAGGTCAAGCTGAATTTGCTGAACTACTCCGTCGAGTGCTAGAAGGAGAAGAAGTGATTATTTCTCAAGCAGGCACTCCTATCGCGCGTATAGTCCCAATTGCGGAACAGAAATTACCTCGTATTCCAGGTTTAGACCGTGGTCAGGTAACAATTTCCCCAGACTTTGATGCTCCCCTCCCCGACGAGGTGCTAAATGCTTTTATCAACCCAACAGACGCAGAAGCATGAGAGCATTACTTGATACCCATACGTTTATTTGGTGGGTTATTGACGATAACCGACTCTCATCTACAGCTAGAAATATAATTGCTGACCCAGGGAATAACTTATTTTTTAGTGCTGCAAGCGCATGGGAAATTGTAATTAAAGTTCGTTTGGGTAAATTAAATTTACCAGAGCCACCAGAAACTTACATTCCCAGTCGGTTGACTATAAATCGATTTGAAAGTTTGCCTATTCACATGAATCACGCTTTACAAGTCGTCAATCTACCTGCTTTACATCAAGACCCTTTTGACCGAATAATTATTGCTCAAAGTCAAGTGGAAAAAATGCCCATAATTACTGTAGATAATAAAATCAAACAGTATCCTGTTGATGTAATTTGGTAGCCAAAGATAATAATTGCTTAAAGACGAATAAGACTCAATCAGTGGCAGAAGGGGAAGGATAGCCCATCACCGCAGTAAAGCTAATCCTTGTCTTCTCCCTCTTCACCATACTGTACTGGTGGTTTGCCATGATATTCAAGAATCTTTGGCTTTTTCATTTTGGCATTGGCAGGCTCAATTTTTTCTAACTGCAAATCAAACTCCCACTCATCCAGTAAATCAAAGGTAAATTGCAGATGATTTCCTACCTCAAGCGGTAATTCACCTAAGCGGAAATCGTTGGTGTTAGGTGGAATATCAACAAAGGGATGAGTAAATTCAAAAATGCGTCCTATATGGTCTTTGTAAATAAACCGATAAAGATGTTCAAAGTCAAAATCAAATGCTTCGACAACTGCGGCCGCCACTTGATCCAAATTGAGGTCGCTAGGAATGGCTATGCGTCGCCAAGCATCTAACAGCTTCACTTTAAACGTATAAATTGCCTGCTTAAACTCTCCGTTGGCGATGACTAAGGTTTGTTCCCATTCAGGAAAGTATTGCTGGAGATATGGTTTGAGTTTTTCAAAGGTGATGTGGAAATCTAGAGATATTTCTTCATCTTCTGGCTGTCGTTCAATTTCATTATAAATTTCAGAGAGCAAACCTATCATGGCATCTCCCCAAGGACAACGTTTTACAGTAGTGATACGCCATCCTTTAGCGGGTTTTGGTTCTCCTGGAGTGAGGTCAAGAAAACCAAATAAATGCAACAGGCTAAGATTGTGGAAGCCTGGATAATAAACTAATTTATCTTGTTCTTGGTAACTGTTAACGGTTAAACCTTCATCTGGAATTTCTCGCCAAAATTGGCAGCAGCGAAATAATGGTCTATATATGTCTCTAGATTCGCCTAAGAGTTCGCCTTCTCCCCAAAGTAGCCAGGATTCTAAGAGTGTGAAATATTTTTCAGTTGGGTTGAAGCCTTGCCAAATTTTGAGGCGTTTTTCGTCTAAAACTAATTTGGTTTTTTTGCCTTGGGTGATAACTTGAGACAGTCCAGATGTGCGAAAGACAAAGTATAACCCGTGAATGTAGGGGTAGGATTTTTGTTGGGGACGCTTGAGGTTAGTTTCAATGGGGTAACTCAATCGAGAATTGAGTTGCTGGAGGTATTTGAGAGAGAATTGGTGATATGTGCTGCTGACTTCAACGCCGTCTGGTTGGAGAAATTCTAGGATGGTTTGAAAATCCCGCAGAATTTTTCCTGGGAAATTTTGGCTAATGCTTTGCTGTTGGAGGATTTGCTTATTATCTTCCGTCAGGGTGGGAAGTTGTTCTCGCAGATGATTGGGAACGGAGAAAAGTCGTCTCATCATCTAATTTCAACTCTCATTTACAGGGTATATAAAATGCTTTGTTTACAATAGTTGCAGCTTATTTTGACTTTGCAGAAAGTAAGATTGCATTTGGGCGATCGCACACTATTGTACAGTAGCAGCAGCCCGCTAAACCAACGCATCCATAAACAATTAGTAGCTAATTTGACATCGAGAGGCTGATATATAGGATAATACAAGTTACATACCTAAACATTATTTACGGTAGGCTATGTAATTTCACTGTCTAAACTCTAAATCAACCCTTTTATGTCAGAAGCCATTGACAAGAAATCCTTGAGTGAACGTGACATTTGTACAAAGTACATTACGCCTGCTCTAGTTAATCAAGGCTGGAATATCAACACTCAGATTCGAGAGGAAGTGACGCTGACAAAAGGTAGGGTGATTGTAAGAGGTAAGCTTACTAGTCGAGGTGAGCAGAAACGCGCTGATTATGTGCTGTATCACAAACCCGGTGTACCACTGGCTGTAATTGAAGCTAAAGATAATAATCACTCTGTCAGTGCGGGAATGCAAC
>NZ_JAYGGZ010000107.1:0-4556 GCF_034931465.1 Anabaena sp. UHCC 0399
AAATCTTTCTCCCCTTCCCTGTCTTTGCTACGCAACGCTAACGCGAACGACACGCTGCGCGAATGTAGGGAAGGGGTTGGGGGTTAGGTTTGAGAGAAAGTTGCACACGGCGTGAAATACCAATTCCCAATTACCCATGCCCAATTAATTATTTTTTCGCTTGAATTACCTGCAAACTACCACCCGCATACAAAGTTGGTTGACTTACACTAAATCCCATTTCAATTAACAACCCAGTTAAATCAGTTTTTAATAATTTCCAGGCTGTTTCTGTCTCAAACAACCAAAAAAATAACGCTAAACCAGGCCAGAAGATGGGATTAGTCGGTGGATGAAAATCAACAATAGTAAATACTCCTCCTGGCTTCAAAACTCGATAAACTTCTTGAATAATTTCCCGCAATTGTGCAGGCTGCATTTCATGTAGAGCCGCGCTGGTATGGACTACATCAAATTGAGCCTCTGTAAAAGGTATTTTTTCCGCAAAAGCTTCTACATAAGCTGCTTCAGGTACATTCTGCCTAGCTCTTTGTAAAGATAACGGTGAAGCATCTAGTCCTGTTACATTTTGTGAACATTTAACTAAAAATTGCGTGGCTTGACCACTACCACAACATAAATCTAAAACATGAGTATCTGATTGAATTGTTAACCCTTCCAGAGCCAATTGCCGAAAACGAGCTTCACCACCCACGCTGAGGGCTGCTAAACGCGATATTCCATCATATAGCCATTGATAGCGATAACTTAAATCTCTTAAAATTGTTGCCATTGCATCTTTGCTCACTATTAAGCTTTATATTTAATAAAGATATATTGTTAACATTAGTAAAAAATCTGAAAAAGTCGGGGGAAATTAACTGCTATGGGTCGTGTAGGCGTATTATTACTCAATCTCGGTGGACCTGATAAATTAGAGGATGTCGGGCCGTTCTTATATAACCTCTTTTCTGATCCAGAAATCATACGCTTACCATTCCGTTGGTTACAAAAGCCCCTGGCTTGGTATATCGCCTCAAGACGCACGAGCATATCGCAAGAGAACTATAAGCAAATAGGTGGTGGCTCACCCTTACGGCGGATTACAGAAGCCCAGGGAGAAGCTTTACAAGAACAGTTAGGTGATTTGGGACAGGAAGCCAAAATCTATGTAGGAATGCGTTATTGGCATCCTTACACAGAAGAAGCGATCGCACTTCTCACCCAAGACAATCTTGATAACTTGGTGATTCTACCCCTCTATCCCCAATTTTCTATCAGTACCAGTGGTTCTAGCTTCCGGCTTCTAGATAGACTTTGGCAAGAAGACCCCAAACTACAACGGATTGAATACACCGTCATTCCGTCTTGGCATAAACAACCAGGTTACTTGCAATCAATGGCGGAACTGATTAGCCAAGAAATTAACCAGTTTGCTAATCCTGATGAAGTTCACATCTTTTTTAGCGCACATGGTGTTCCCAAAAGCTATGTCGAAGAAGCTGGCGACCCCTATCAGCAGGAAATTGAGGAATGTACAGCCCTCATTATGCAGACTCTCAATCGTCCTAATCCTCACACCCTAGCCTACCAAAGCCGTGTCGGCCCGGTAGAGTGGTTACAACCCTATACAGAAGATGCTCTTAAAGAACTAGGTGCAAAGGGCGTTAAAGACTTAGTTGTCGTACCCATCAGTTTCGTCTCGGAACATATTGAGACACTACAAGAAATTGATATTGAGTATCGGGAAGTTGCGGAAGAAGCAGGAATCCACAACTTCCGTCGCGTACCCGCACCTAATACCCATCCAGTCTTTATTAGAGCTTTGGCAGACTTGGTAATTGATGCACTGCAAAAACCCAGTCTTAAGCTTTCCCAAGTCACCCAAATGAAGAAGCGGGTGAAAATGTATCCTCCAGAGAGTTGGGAATGGGGTATGACCACCAGTGCAGAAGTGTGGAATGGTCGGATTGCGATGCTAGGCTTTATTGCCTTAATTATTGAGTTGGTTACAGGTCAGGGTTTACTGCATATGATCGGACTATTGCAGTAAAAAATTATACAAGTAAAGTATTTTTTTCACTCTTAACTTCCCCCTCTTGGGAGGTTTTTGTTTTTATATGTAGTATTTTGATGCTTTTGGGCTTCCCATCACAGACAGATGTAGTTAGACAGCAATTGCAGGAATATCGTCAGTAAAGCGTTAATTTTCTGTTTATTGGCGGTGAGCAATGAAAAAATTGATTTGGTTTTCTACCGTAAGTTTAGCGATCGCCACAACTAGTTTACCAGCGATCGCTCAGACCCAACAAATACAACCCGGACAGCAATACCAACCCGGACAAACAATTCAACCCGGACAACAATACCAACCCGGACAACCAATGCAACCCGGACAGCAGCAATACCAACCCAGACAGCAGCAATACCAACCCGGACAACCAATGTCCTATGACCGCACCGCACCCCGAATTAGTAGAACGAGCGGTTTCCGTGATACTCATTACATTAGTGTGTATACCGGAGAGCAGCCTTTATCCTATGTAGTGGTTCGTCCTTCAGAACTTGTTAGCATCAACAACGACAACATTAGTATCACAGATCAATCTGGTCAAAACATCGATGCCAACATTTCTACAGAAGGCGACAGAATCAGGATTAATTTTGCTCAACCAATAACTCCTGGTAGCACTCTACAAATCGCTTTCAGGAATTTGGCAATGGATACCCCCAATCGCAACTTCTATCTATATGAACTTGCTGGAGGACATATTGGTTATCGCCGAGAAATACCATATGGTTTCGCCCAAATTCAGGTATTTTAACGGCTTTTGTGATACCAGTAATACCACTCTTTAGCACTACGCAGGGCAAACCACAGGAGGATTAAAGCAATTAATCCTCCTTGCCACGGAGCATCAAAAGCAAACAGCACTAGGGCTATACACAAAACATCCTGTAGAAACACTGCCCACAATGGCAACCCACGCAAGCGATAGAACCAACCCACCTGAACCAGCTGCAATACTAAAGCCAATGAACCCCCAATCACAGCTATTAACCAGTGTGGTGTTTCTGTCGCTGAAGCTACTGCTAACCCCATAATAGCCCCCACCAGGGGAGATAAGAATAAATGTATTATTTGTAAAATTCGTTGTCCCCAAAGTTTTTTGGAAACAAATAATTCAATAAATGAATAACTAATTAGACAGGTTAATAAAACTCCAGGAGAAATGGGAGAGAAAATTGGTACTTGTGACCAAAATTCACTACCCTGTAACAGCACAATGATCAATAAAGGTATGCCTATTCTTATTCCTGCTGCCGCAGAAGCGGAAAGTGTGGCTAAGATTTCAATCATTTTATTAGGTTACTTAAATAGCGAATAAATAATAAATGAAGTATTCACTTTGTTATTAAGACTACCCATGACAGAGGAAAATTACAGCAACAAGTTTACAGTCATTAAAAATAAAATATATTTTGTTTTTAACGATTTCACATATTGCACAAATCTAGAACCCCGGTTTCTTGGAGAAACCGGGGTTCTGTATGCGTCTACTAAGCATTTCGGGTAACGCATAATTCAATTTGCCCGATGACCAGCTATTGTTAACTACTAGCTAGAGACTATAGAAAATAGGTTTGGTTTTAATCTAACTCCCGCCGTCCTTCTAAAGCTCTTGCGAGTGTCAATTCGTCAGCGTATTCCAAATCACCACCTACAGGTAAACCAAATGCAATCCGCGTCACTTTTGTAAATGGTTTAAGTAGTTGACCTAGATACAAAGTTGTAGTTTCCCCTTCTACACTAGGACTAATCGCCATAATTACTTCTTGAGGTTTTTGCTGACTTACCCGCCGCACCAAAGCTTGGACATTCAACTGTTCTGGGCCAATACCATCTATGGGAGAAATCACTCCTCCTAAAACATGATATTTGCCTTTATATTCACGGGTTTTTTCCAGTGCAATTACATCGCGCGAATCAGCTACTACACAGATAGTCTGATTATCGCGGTTGGGATTACGACAAATTTCACAAACAGGTTCAGATGAGAGATGGAAGCATACAGAACATAAACCTACCTGTTTTTTGGCATCGATCAGAGCTTGCGCCAAAGCCTCCACTTCAGCTTCTGGACGCTTTAAAATATGCAAAGCCAGTCGCTGGGCAGATTTGGGGCCAACTCCTGGAAGGCGTTGCAACTGTTCAATTAACCGTGCTAAAGGACGTGCGTAAACCGTAGTTTTATCTCCAGTATTTTCTCATCTTAACTATGATGACATTTTTCGCGTACTCTTATCTTGCCTGCATAACGCTGTTTTGGCAATTTCATGGCATTAAAAAACGCCCCCTGTTTCCAGGAGGCGTTTTTTATTCAACTAAGCTTGAAGATTAACCGTTGATAGCAGGTGCGCTGATAGCAACAGGAGCAACTTCACCAGCAGCCAAGTCTAAGGGGAAGTTGTGAGCGTTACGCTCGTGCATTACTTCCATACCCAGGTTAGCGCGGTTGATTACGTCAGCCCAGGTTGCAATGACGCGACCTTGGGAGTCGATGATGGATTGGTTG
>NZ_JAYGGZ010000108.1:0-4476 GCF_034931465.1 Anabaena sp. UHCC 0399
GGCGAATCCAGAGGGCGATGCCTCACAATTAAGCCCAGAGATGCGGGATAAAATCAAACACCCACCCAAAATGGACGATGTGATTCGTCAGCAATCACCAGAAGAACGTCGCGGGAATCAAGCTTTAGTACCAGAAATGCTGGATCAACCCACTGATGAAATGATTGGTTTCACAGAAGATTGAGTTATAGGGCATTGGGCATCAACAGTTATCAGTCACCTATAACTGGGGGTAGAATGGCATTCATGATCCTGCTGCCGTGATGCCTTATGCTACCAGTCATCTACTCCGATGAGTTTCTAGACCACAAAACTGGAAGCTATCATCCAGAAAAACCAGAACGTTTGACGGCGATTGTTAACGCTTTGAAAGATGCTGCAATTTCTACCCAAATTGATTGGCGTGAACCTACACCAGCACTAGAAAATACATCTGTAATGCCATTTTTGGTAAAAGCCCATAGCCCAAATTACATCAATAAAGTCAGGGAAATCGCGTCTACTGGTGGTGGTTATTTAGATGGCGATACTCCCATTTCTCCCCGTAGTTATGATGTGGCTTTGTTGGCGGTGAGTGCTTGGTTGGATGGCGTGGATGCAGTCTTAAGTAAAACAAATCCGGCTTTTGTATTGGCTCGTCCACCGGGACATCATGCTGAAAGTGATGCAGGAATGGGCTTTTGTTTATTTTCTAATGCAGCGATCGCGGCTTTATATGCTTTAGAACAACCGGGAATTAACCGTGTCGCTATTTTAGATTGGGATGTACATCATGGCAACGGTACGCAGGCGATCGTGGAACTTAATCCCCACATCGCTTACTGTTCTCTACATCAGTATCCCTGTTATCCCGGTACTGGGAGAGCCACAGAACGCGGCTTTCATAATAATTTCTTAAATTTGCCTTTACCTCCCGATAGTGATATCGGTGCATATCAGCCGCTTTGGGAAAACAAAGTAGTACCGTTTTTTACGGAGTTTCAGCCAGATTTACTCATTGTTAGTGCTGGCTATGATGCTCTGGCTGATGATCCTTTAGCCAGCATCAATTTACAACCAAATGATTATGCTTTGTTTACAGATTATTGTTTGGGGCTAACACGTAAAATTCTTTTTGGCTTGGAAGGTGGTTATGAACTTGATGCCCTGGCTAAATCAGTTATCGCCACCATTGAACGTTGCTTGGTTTAGGGTCTACCAGATAAAAAAATATCACCTATGTTGTCGGGTACTTCAGTACGCATAACTATATTAAGTAATATTGCAGCTTCAATAACTCTCTACATGAAAGCAAGGTTACTAATTCTGTGTATAAATCAGTTGACAAAGTTCATATTAAGTTTATTCACAGTTTTTTTAGTTTATCTCACCAGTATTACGAAACGTCGGAAACCCTTTTCATCCAAGAAAATGATGTTCTGAGTTCTCCTAAATAATTTCAGTCCGCCATAAATAGCTAAGTAATATTACTTCTAATGTCTGTACATAATAGCACTAAATTAATTATTTTGATGAACTTGTGAGTAACTTACTGATATGAGTCTATCTTCCAAGTTTGTTATGCGGATCTATAAAGAAATTCCTAAATTTATATTATGTAATTGCTGAAAGTAAAAATAAGGTTATATAGCTACTAAAGTTAAGTAAATTTACTGAAGCTCTTTATCAAGAATCAAGGAAACAAGCTTAAATATATGTCTTAGTACAAGGTTATGGTTGATTTAATATCTCTAAACCAGAAAATGTGTGATTGTGCTATAAGTTACAGTAAATTAATTTAGCAACCAGCAATCTCAGCACGATAATTTTCACTTTTAAATTTTTTCAGTATTATCCGTAACTAAATTAGGGATAATTTCATCGAATCTTCAGAAAGAAAAATCTTATTGATCTCATACAAGAGCTAAAGTTTTGTTAAGATGCAAGTGCTAGCAGTTTCTCAACGGAATTTCCAACTCCGCAGGTGGAGAAATAAACATTACTAGCAACACATAGTTCAGAAGGTGAAGCTATGACCACCTATATTTTTTTTGATGAAGCTCTTCGGATGTTAACCAACGCCTACTTGCTGTCAACGATGCTGTTAATTACGGCTTCTGGTATTGGGTTAGCAGTTATTGAAACTATTGAAAAGACAGAGCAACGGTAAGTTAATCTCTATTTTGGCACTGTACATCTAGCTAGAATCATATTGAGCGAAAGTGTTAACTGTCCAAAAATCCTGGGAACACTAAATGATGAAAGTCTCACAGCGTTGCAGCCTGCCAGAAAGGTTAAAAACTGTAAAGGTAACTGTACGCTACTGAGACACCCATCCAGGAGCAATTATGATGAATCTACTAGAGACAGTTCTGGACGCGGAAATTTCCACTCCAGAAACACTTAGCCTACCAGAAGCTTTTGCCGCGATCGTTTTACTGGCCACAGTGTCAGATAGTTATTTGACTGATGAACAAGAGCGTTCTATCTTCTCTGCATTGTCACGCTCAAAGCTATTGAGAAATTATTCCCAGGATGCCATCCATAAGGTATTGAACAGAACCCTAGATATTCTCTGGCGGGATGGCTTCAATGCCTTATTTAATTTAGCTAAAGAATCTCTACCCCTGGAATTAAGAGAAACCGCTTTTGCTCTCTCTGCTGATTTAGTCTGGGGTGAAGGTTCAATCACCGATGAAGAAAAAAACTTTTTAAACGATTTTTATCAAGCTTTAGGCATTTCTCGCGATATAGCAACAAAAATTTTACAAACAATGTCAATCAAAAATCAGGGATGAATTCGGGATTGGGGACTGGGAAGAGAAATTTTCAACTTTGTAGCGGTACTAGTTATCTATCAAGTTATTTTTGACGGTTCGTAGTAAGGACTTTAGTCCTTCAGTCCTGATTTTTCTAAGGACTAAAGTCCTCTCTACGAGACGCTACGCGAATACGACAAACTTGCTTATCCCTCATTTCAAATTTGATGACATAGCATATATACTTAAGTGTGCCAAAGGAGTTGAGCTTCTTTGGCACTACTTTTGTCAGGAGGTAGAAGGCAGGAGGTAGAGGAGACAAGAAATAATTTTTTGACTTTTAACTTTTTTCTGCCTAGTCCCAAGTCCCCCATTTTGAATTTTGAATTTTTATGTCTGCTACCATAACCCAACTAGTGGAAGTTCTTTTAGCCCAGCCTGTAAATTTAAGTGCGGCTGATTTAGCAAAAGTCAGTAGTGGTATACAAACTGATAGCCGCATCATCAAACCAGGTGAAGTCTTTTTGGCTTTACGAGGGGAGAAATTTGATGGACATGAATTTGTACCAACTGCGATCGCTCAAGGTGCAATAGCTGCTATTGTCGATTTTGACTACGAAAATCCAGGAGTGCCTGTATTACAGGTCAAAAATACCCTAGAGGCATATCAAAAAATTGGGCGATGGTGGCGCGATCGCTTTGAGATTCCTGTCATTGGGGTGACAGGTTCTGTCGGTAAAACCACCACTAAGGAATTAATTGCCGCAGTTTTGGCTACACAGGGTAAGGTTCATAAAACCTTTGGCAACTTCAATAATGAGATTGGTGTACCAAAAACCCTCTTAGAACTTAATTTAGAACATGACTACGCCGTGATTGAAATGGCAATGCGGGGGAGAGGACAAATTGCCGAACTCACACAAGTAGCTCATCCGACAATTGGCGTGATTACCAATGTCGGGACAGCGCATATTGAGTTACTCGGTTCAGAAGAGGCGATCTCTGAGGCAAAATGTGAGTTATTAGCGGAAATGCCCCAAGATAGTATCGCTATTCTTAACTATGACAACCCCTTATTACTAGCAACGGCGGCGAAGGTTTGGCAGGGGGAAGTTTTGACTTATGGTCTTTCTGGGGGAGATATTCAAGGCTCACTTATTGATAACGACACTGTAGAAGTAGCAGGAATCAAGCTACCCTTACCTTTACCTGGCCGTCACAACGCTACGAATTTTTTAGCAGCCTTAGCTGTGGCTCAGGTTTTGGGGATCGATTGGTCAAGCTTAAAAGATGGTGTAACGGTAAATATGCCGACTGGTAGATCCCAGCGTTTTCATTTACCCAATGATGTATTAATCTTAGATGAAACCTATAATGCTGCACCAGAAGCCATGTTAGCCGCCTTGCAGCTATTAGCAGATACCCCAGGAAAACGTAAAATTGCCGTGTTGGGAGCAATGAAAGAATTAGGAGAGCGATCGCCACAACTACACCAGCGAGTCGGGGAAACAGTACGAGACTTAAAATTAGACGGGTTATTAGTCTTAGTTGACGGACAAGATGCCGAAACAATAGCCAAAAGTGCCGAGGGTATCCCCTCAGAATGCTTTACCACCCACGCCGATTTAGTGGCAAGATTAAAAACATTTATGCAAGCAGGCGATCGCATATTATTCAAAGCTGCCCATTCTGTAGGACTAGATCGGGTAGTGAATCAATTGCGTTAGGTGCTGCGGTA
>NZ_JAYGGZ010000109.1:0-527 GCF_034931465.1 Anabaena sp. UHCC 0399
CCATCGCTGACGGTATAGTTAAAGCTGCCATTGCCACTAAATCCGGTATTGGGAGTAAAGATTACATTGCCACTGCTATTAATAGTTACACTACCGTTAACACCGTTACTAACAGCCGTAATACTCAAAGCACCGCCGTCTACATCAACATCGTTAGCTAACAAGTCGCCAGATAGCAGTGTCAACGGGGTATTTTGATTGGCACTAAAAGAATCATCACCAGCTACAGGTGCATCGTTGACGGGTGTTACGGTGAGGTTAAAGGTATCGTCAACACTAGCGTTGCTGGTGTCAGTGGCGGTAACTTTAATGCTAATTGTGCCGTTATCTGGGTCATCAGGTGTGCCGCTAAAGGTTTGGCTATTGGAGTCGAAGCTTAACCAGGTAGGTAAGGGGTTGCCGTTAGCGAGGGTGGCAGTGTAAGTTAAGCTGTCACCTGCATCAACATCGGCAAAGGTGTTGGCGGGAACGGTAAAGCTGAAGAAGCCATCTTCTAGAGTGGTTTGGTTTGCGATCGCATTTGCTAC
>NZ_JAYGGZ010000109.1:898-4164 GCF_034931465.1 Anabaena sp. UHCC 0399
GTTTAATGTTGCTGTGGGTGAACCTGTGGGCGCATCGTTGACACCGTTGATTGTCAAGTTAACTGTTGCTGTGCTAGTACCGCCATTACCATTGTCGCTGGCAGTGTAAGTAAAGCTATCGGTAGCAGTTGCACTTGCAGCTAAAGATTCAAATTGACCGTTAGGGTTGTAGTCGAAAGTGCCATTAGTGTTGAGAGTCAGTAACGCACCAGAAGCTAGGGTAATTGGTGTGCCGACTGTGATAGTGTTGCCATTAACTTGAGTGATATTTAAGCTATCGCCATTAGCATCGGTGTCATTAGCAAGGACGTTGATGTTAACAACAGTATTTTCATCAGTGGTGGCAGTATCGTTGGCGGCAACAGGGGGAATGAAAGGCGATTCATAAGACCCAATATCTACAGTATCGCCAATGGTGCGAGTGATACCCCGTTGGTCTGTGGTGACACCACTTGGGATGAGGGCATTGTTTCCCGCGTTGATAGCAGCCGAACCTACAACTATTGCGTGAGTTTGGGTAGCACCGCCGTTGTTAGCGAGAGAGCCGATGACTTGGTTAATATTGGTAATGCCAGCCGAGGCAAAGGTGATATCGCTGCCAGTGCCGATAGTGCCAGATGCACCAGTCAAGCTACCGATGAGGTTGTTGGCATTTCCTGTGACTGCTCCAAAAATATCCGGGGCTTCGTTACCAGAATCGAAGTTGCCGGCGATGATGGTATTTTGGGCGGTGACGGTGCCTGCTAATCTGAATATACCGCCGCCATTGCCACTGCCATTGTTGTCGGAGTCAACAGTGTTATTAGTAATGGTGCTGTTGTTCAGGTTCAGCGTACCTATGCTGAAGATACCGCCGCCGTTTTCTGCCGCCTTATTACCAGAGATGGTGCTGTTGGTCAGGTTTGCTATACCGAGGTTTGTTATACCGCCGCTATTTCCTGCTGACGTATTGCCAGATACGGTGCTGTTGATTAGATTGAGGGTACCGGATAAGTGGCCGATACCAGCAGCGCCCCCCCTATTACTAGTAGTATTGTTAGAGATAGTGCTTCCCGTTACGCTCAGGAGAGTACCTTGGTTAGAAATGCCACCGTAGGTTACACCAGTATTGCCAGAGACAGTGCTGTTAGTTAGGCTCAAAGTCCCAAAGTTGATGATGCCGCCTACATCTCCAGTATTGTTAGAGACAGTGCTTCCAGTTAGGCTGAGGTTGCCTTGGTTAGAAATGCCGGCGAACCTTCCAGTATTATTAGAGATGATGTTGTTGGATAGCATCAGGTTTTCTACGTTAAAGATGCCACCACCTGCACTATTATCCTTTCCAGCCGTAATCGTTAGTTCATTAATTGCTACATCAATTTGATTGCTACTATTGCCATCATCCACTTTAAAAACAGCAGAGGCATTATTACCGCTGATACTGAGGTTACTTGCCCCTAGTCCATTGATAGTCAAGGCATCAGTAATAACTAATTGCCCAGAAGTTAAAGTAATGGTGTCGGGAGTAGCATCAGTGAAAACACTACCTGCAAAGGTAATTGTATCTGCACCTGCAAAGGCGTTGGCGTTGAGAATCGCTTGCCGCAATGAACCCTCACCAGAATCGTTGGTGTTGGTGACGACGGTATCATTAGCCGCAATGGTAACGGTGGCGGTGTTATTTGTACCGTCAACGGTATAAGCCGTACCATTCTCTAAATTGAGTTTGAGGGTTTCGGCTGCTTCCGCTTGAATGTCGTCAATGGCGGCTAGGTTAAGATCAACAAAGTTTTGTCCATTGGCAATGGTAACAGTTAAGGTATTACCTGAAACAGTGACGCTACCACCATTGAGGGTATAGTCAGCCGTTGAAGCTGTACTAATACCATCAATAGTTAGGTTAATGGTTAAATCCCCTGTGGTGTCGCTACGAGTGATGCGATAAATGCCATTGCTACCGCCTTCATTGGCTGTGGCTGTTTGTGCCGTAATGCTGACAGTGGGAGTAACAGAAGTGACGTTAATTGTACCGTAAATATCATCGTTGTTAGTGGCAGTTCCCGCATCGTTAGCTGCACTGTTGCCGCTATAAGTAAGATTACCCACAGAAGTAACAGTTGGCAGCATAGTGGGCATTCCCTGGTTATTGTTGTTGGTGTTGGTGGTGGACTGCATGATGAAGATTGCCCCACCCAAGCCTTGACCTGAGTTAAAAACTGTGCCACCTGTAGCAGTGTTGTTGGTAAAACTGGTGTCGCTGAGGGTTAAAGAGCCACTGCGAACGAAGATACCACCCCCCAAGCCGGCACCGCCGCCGCCGTAACCCCCATTTGCACCAGTACCGCCAAAGCCACCCAAGCCACCATTCAAGTTACCGTAGCCACCGCCGCCGCCATAACCCCCATTTGCACCAGTACCGGTGTAGGTATTACTGCCACCGCCACCACCAAAGCCACCGTTACCCTCAAATACACCACCACCACCGAAGCCGCCTTCGGGAATAGCTTTAGCGTCTCCCCCGCCACCGAAGCTGGTGCTACCGCTGTAGCCGCTATTGTAACCACCATCGTAATTTCCGTTGCCACCGTAGCCACCACCGCCGCCGCTGGCGTTGGCAAACAGTCCACCGCCGCCGAGGAAACTGCCATTGCCAAACATACCACCACCGCCGCCGCCAAAGTTAGCTTCGTCGGGTGAGCCATTACCACCTTGCGCTGTGTTATTACTAAAAGCGACATTAGTTAGGGAAACATCGCCATCATAAATAAACAAACCACCTCCCATACCAGCGCCGCCGCCGCCGCCACCAAAGCTACCGTTACCGCCTTTAGCTCGTCCGTTGGTGATAGTTAAGTCAGAAATACCGACGGTTCCCGACAAAATGAACAAGGGGCGCAAGTCGCCATCATCATTAATACCGTTATTATTGGCATCGCCACTGATGCTATGGTTGTTACCCACAATGCTGATGTTGCTGTTCACCAGGGTTTTCATTACCCCAGTGATCCGGACATCGCTATTAATGGTAATGGTGTCATCCCCTTCTATTTGGTTGGCTTGCAGAATTGCCCAACTGAGAGTACCTTCAGTATTTCCAAGACCGTTATCTGTAGATTCGGTAACGATGAAATTATTTGATTCTGCTGGCATGATTTTTTCCTATTGTGTGAATTGAATGAGTAGAAACTTTAACCTTGAAAAAAAGGGGAATCAAGATTTAACCGTTGTGTCTGTCTGACTTTTCACGGGATCAAGAAAACCCCTCTCCAAACCTCTCCCCTGCAAGG
>NZ_JAYGGZ010000110.1:0-4157 GCF_034931465.1 Anabaena sp. UHCC 0399
AACAACTTGAAAAACCCAAACTATGTTAAGCAATGTAAAAAGACTAGGAACCCAAACTATGTTAAGCAATGTAAAAAGACTAGGATTGAGTTCGTAGTATTCGCGTAGCGTCTCGTAGAGAGGACTTTAGTCCTTTTTTGTTCGCGGAGCGTCTGTCTACGACACGCTATGCGAACGCAGAGAGAACTAAAGTTCTCACTACAAACCTTTAATTATTTACCCTGTTTTACTTATCCGTGGAGTAATTAATTTTGAATTTTGAATTTTATATTCGGAGCGCAGCGACGTGACCACCGTAATCTTTGTACACGGCACAGGGGTAAGGGGACGGGAATATGAGGAAACTTTTCAGATAATTGAGCAAAAAATTCACGCCCACAATCCAGATATTACAGTTGCGCCTTGTGTTTGGGGTGATGTGTTCGGCACAAAGTTAAATGCTAACGGTGCATCAGTGCCTTTATATGATGGGACACTGGCTTTAGATGAGGTGGAGACAGAAGACCCAGATGTTGTCCTGTGGGGTGAATTATATCGCGATCCTTTGTATGAATTGCGCCTGCTCTCATTAAAATCGATTGAGGAAGGTAGCTCAAATCCTTTTGGGGAACAGCCCGCAGATAGGTTACAGAGGCAGGTTGAGAATTTCACACCTACCGCCGAACTAGAAGCGGAATTGTCCAAAGCGGGAATTACTGGAGTGTTTGGAGAAGCGCGAGAGGTGGTGATTCACTCTCAGGCTTATGAGGAAGTTTTACCCATAGTTAGCGAATCTGATTTAAATGAGTATTCGGCAGTTGTCGCTAGGGCAATTGTCGCCGAAGCGATGTTGATTAGTGAACAACAGGAAAAATTTCCGCCCATACTCACTGATGCAAAATTGCGAGACAAAGTTGTAGAATCCCTGGTTTTGACTTTAGCTGAGGCGCAGTTAGGTTTGGGTGATTGGTTAGTCAAGCCATTGCTGCACCTGGGGACAAATTATGTCAAACGCAGGCGTGGTGCTGTGACTGATAAGGTTTCGCCTATGCCCTCTGATATCCTGTTGTATCAGACGCGGGGGGAGAAAATTCGGGCTTTTATCAAAGAACAAATCGCCCAAGCTGAACCGCCGGTAGTGTTACTCGCCCATAGTTTAGGGGGAATCGCTTGTGTAGATTTGCTGGCGCAGCAACCACTGTCTCAGGTGGAATTATTGGTTACGGTGGGTTCTCAAGCACCGTTTTTATATGAGATTAATGCTTTGTACAGTCTAGAATATGGTCAACCATTGCCGGAATATTTCCCGGAATGGTTAAATATTTATGATTTACGGGATTTCCTCAGCTACGTTGGTAGTAGAATTTTTCCTAATGTTCAGGATGTAGTGGTGGATAGCAAACAACCATTCCCTCGTTCTCATGGTGCTTATTGGACAAATGCTAAAACTTGGGAGGCGATTTTTGCAAGGTTGCCGTGATGAACAAAAAGATCCCCGACTTCTTTGAGAAGTCGGGGATCTGAACCCCTCGATTTTCCGTATATTAGCAGGGTAAAGGTAAATTTGATATGTCCTATAAAGTCAGCATTGTCATCGAAAAAGATGAAGATGGATATTATGCTTATTGTCCTGAACTTCCTGGTTGTCAATCTCAAGGTGATTCACTAGCAGAAGTACAAGAAAATATTAAAGAAGCGGTTGAACTGTACATAGAAACATTGTCTCATGCAGAAAAGCAGGCACTTCAAAACAAAGAAATATTAACAATGACGTTGGAGGTTAAAGTTGCCTAAACAGCCTCGCCTCACTGCAACAGAAGCTGAAAGCCTTTTGTTGAAAGCAGGCTTTATTCAAATTAGAAGTAAAGGAAGTCATAGAGTTTATCTTCGAGAAGCAGTGAGAGTTGTGATTCCTTTTCATTCAGGCAAAGTTATGCACCCCAAGATAATTAAACAGGTTCTACAAGCTATTGGCACATCTGACACAGAAACCATGCCAGATGAAAATACTGAGAATGACAGTTAAACACCTCAATAAATACCACGATCCCCGACTTCCAGATCCCCGACTTCTTAAAGAAGTCGGGGATCTGAACCCCTCGATTTTCCCATCACCTGAGAAACTAAATCATCATGCAGTTGACGGCTAAACCGGAACGTACTTATGGGTTGGTGGTGGGTATTGAAAAATATCACGAACCTCAATGGAATGTACTCGGAGGGGGACAAGCCGAAGACGCGCTGAGGTTTGCGCGGTGGTTGTGTGGGTGTGGTGTACCACAGGGGAATATTCGGCTGTGCTTGTCGTCATTGCCAGAAAATGATCACTTGGTTGGGGAATGTGAGTTAACGGTGGAGTTAGCGACAGAACAAAATCTCTACGATATTGTGACTAACTTTCTCTCACAAAAATCAGGTGATTTGCTCTACATATTCTGGGCTGGGCATGGTTTGATTTCTTCAGAACGAGAACGTAGGTTGATTTGTGCTGATGCGACTAAACAGAGTTGGCTAAATCTAGATTTACATTCCTTGCTGCTGTTATTGGGTTCTGATAGGTTTGGCATTCGTCATCACGTCTGTATTATTGATGCCTGTGCTAATTATCTTAGAGAAACACCAACTAATTTAGGTGGAAAAACATTTCCTAGTGGGAAGCCAAGAACGGATAGTCAACAGTTTGTGTTACTGGCAGCGCGGGAAGGAGAAACAGCTAAGGTAAACTCGGCAGAGAAAACGGGGTATTTTTCCCAAGCGGTGAGGGAGGCTTTAATACAAGGGAATGAAAGCTTTCCGCCGGATATGTTGGCGGTTGCGGAACAAGTTAAACAGCAATTTCAAAGTTTAGATAAAAAACAACTGCCGACTTATTTTTATTACCGTAATTGGGATGGAGATCAAGAGAAATATCATTACAACCCTTTTGATATCCCTCACAATATTCAACAGAGTAACGCCATTAAATTTGTCGGTAGAGATGAGAAGTTAGCAGAACTGCATCAGCTATTAAAAGAACATGATGTAGTTGTAATTAGCGATGCGACTGAAAAAGGTGGGGTAGGTAAAACAGAGTTAGCCATTCAATACTCATGGCAACATTTAGAAGATTATCCTGGCGGGTGTTGCTGGTTGAATCCCCAAGGTGCTGAATTAGGAACACAGTTAGTAGAGTTTGGCATGGTGAATTTTCTTAACTTTTACCCTCCCCAGGAATTAAGCCTGACTGGTAAGGTTGCTTATTGTTGGCGGAATTGGCAAACGGGGAAAGCTTTATTGGTGTTTGATGATGTTAAAGACTGGAAGCAAATTAAAGACTATCTGCCAGCTAAGGGTTCTCGCTTTAAAGTGTTAATCACCAGTCGTCAAAATACTGGCTTGATATATCCCTCTCTGCCGTTAGGTGAATTGTCAGCAGATGCAGCCTTAGAATTATTAACCAAGTTATTGGGACGCGACAGGGTTGAAGGAGAATTAGAATTTGCCCAAAAGCTTTGTCAGTTTGTGGGTTATATACCAATTGGACTGTACCAAGTGGCAGCATACAGCCGAGAACCAAGGAGAGTGTTATGTTAAAGGACATCCTTGCAAGGCTACAACAAAAGCAAGCAGCAACAGGTGAGTCTGGTGTAGCAGCAGCCTTTGATTTGAATTGGGAGTGCTTAGAACAAGAGGCGCAAAAGTTGGCTTGTTTGTTGAGTTTGTTTGCTTTAGCTCCTATTCCCTGGTCTTTGGTAGAATCAGCAGCGAGTGCTAGTAATTTAGAATTTGACCTGAAAGCTAACGGCAATATTTTAGTTGAGCGTTATTTGCTGCAAGAGTTGGCAGAGGAAACTTACCAAATTCACGAACGCATTCAGGAATTATTGCGGCAGAAGTTGGAAGAGTTAGCGGAAGTTGACGAACTCAAGCGCGGCTTTTGTCAAGCGGTGGTAGCAGTTGCCAAGAAGATTCCACAGACACCCACATTGATAGAAATTGCTCAAGCAAACCTGGCTATCCCTCACCTTGAGGAAGTTGCCACAATTTACCAAACTTGGTTAAGTGATAATGATTTAACTTGGCCTTTCGTCAGTTTGGGCAGATTTTACCAAGGACAAGGAGCTTACGAGCAAGCTTTACCTTGGCAGAAAAAATGTTTATTAGCTACTAGAGAACGCTTTGGGGAAGAACACCCCGAT
>NZ_JAYGGZ010000111.1:0-4093 GCF_034931465.1 Anabaena sp. UHCC 0399
GGCAGGACTGTGCCAAAACGGGAAAATTGTACGCTAAGGAATTAATGCAAACGCTATAACCATTGTGAGGCTTAGGTTTCAGCCATTGCTGAAACTCATTTTTTGTTTTATCCCTCAGTTAACAGTTCAAGAGAAATATTAATTCTCTTAAACTGTAAAGTTTACATTGCTATTACTAGCAAAACCATATTTATTTTTAGCCAAAACTGATATTTACTTACTGCTCATAATTGGGGATTTTCTCAAAGGCTCGTTGTGCTACTTCTTCCGCACGCCGAGAAGTAACTTTTGAATATCGCAAAGTCATTTGAATCGTCTCATGACCCATCAATGCACGTAGTTCGTCGATACCCATCAAACCGACCCTTTCAGTACCAAAGGTATGTCTCAAATCATGGAAACGAATTCCTTCTAATTCGTTTACGCCCTTAATTACCTCAAGTAGGGACTTATAAGCTGTTGCGTAAGATAGACGAGATACTTTGAGGCTAAAGGGTTGTTGGGCTGTAAACAATGCCGACACGCACGGATGCCTGTAATATTTGAGGTAGTTATTTAGACTTTGTGCAGCACTTTCGCTGTAAAAACACCATCGTTGCTTATTTCGCTTACCAATTACCTGAAACTTACGATTTTGAATATCTACATCGTCTAAATCTAACGTCAATATTTCCGCGATTCTAGCCCCCGTGCTGTGCAACAAATGTATCAACGCAGACATTCGAGCATCTGGTTTAATAGTTTGGTAGAGAAGATTTAATTGTGCTGGTGTAAGATAACGCACTTCTTCGTCAGAATTATGTTCCCCTTTCTCTAGTTGAGGTTTGCATCTAGGATATCTAGCTAGAGGATTTGATTTGATATAGCCCTGCTCCACAGCAAAGTTAAATAATGCGGTAATTACTGCTTGATATTTATGGTGAGTTGTAAATTTTACTTGAGACACCCCTGATAAATATTCAACCAAAATTTCATAGTCAACAATTTCAATCGACCAACGTCCATAAAGTTGGAGCAGAGGTATCAAAACATACTCATAAGTACGAATCGTTGAGTTTGTCAGTCCTGGACGATCTAAAAACTGGGTTGTTAACGCAGCTAAAGTAATAGTCACAATTAAGACAAAAATTTAAATTATTGAAATTTTGTACACATCTTAATTTAATATTAAGTGCTACAAAAATAATAATACTTTTATGGATGTATCTCTCGTAGATGTGGCTCCAAACCCGTCTGAACCGTTGGGACGGTATATTCAACGTGTCCGTGATTCCAATCGTTTAACGCAGCTGGAATTAAGTATAAAAGCGGGTATACATGTCCAAACCATACGTAAAATTGAATCTGGTGGCACATCTCGACTTAGCCAAAAAGGTAAATCTGGGTTAGCGGCGGCATTGGGCATACCCCAGGAATATCTTGATGCTGTCGTCAAACAAACACCTATTGAGGCAACAGGTGCGTTGAAATTTTGCCCCAAGTGTTGGACACCTGGCACAACACTTGACCCTATGTGGACTTCGTTACGGTCAAAATATTGCTTCGCTTGCGGTACAACTTTACGCGACCGATGTGGAAGTTGCAATGAACCAATCATGTCGCTCAAATTTAAATTCTGCCCTTATTGTGGAGAATCCTATAAGCAGACGTAAAAATTATATGTTTAACAGCAAAATATTTTCATACTAAATATGCTCGATTTCCGGCATCCACTTTAATTAAATTAGATGGTCTAAAACTTGGCTACCCGCGAATTATTATCTGATATACAACGAATTCAATTTACTCAAATACCTATAGATATTACGGAGAGAGATATTGTCCGATACTACACTTTTAACACTGATGATTTAAAAGTTATAAACAGTCGCCGTCGCGTACATAATCGTTTAGGAATTGCGGTGCAATTATGTTATTTGCGGTTTCCAGGTCGCGTATGGGAATTAGGAGAAAAAGTACCTCACTCAATTTTATCCTATGTTGCCGAGCAATTGTCAGTTAAGCCGAAGTTTTTCAAAAACTATGCGGTACGAGATACCACTCGCCGGGAGCATTTAGCAGAACTTCAGAAAGTTTTAGGGTATGACTCTATGAGTATGTCTCACTACAAGAGACTCTCTAAATGGTTGATGAAACTGGCTTTTAATACAGATAAGGGAATTGCTTTAATCGAAGCACTGATTGCAGAAATGCGTCGGACTAAAATAATAATTCCCGCAATGTCTACAGTTGAAAGGCTTGCTTGGGAAACACGACGACGCGCTCAAACCCAATTTTATTTATTGCTAACTCAGCATTTAACAACTCTTCAAAAGAAAGAACTTGATGGTTTGTTGGTGATAAATCTTGAAAAAAACCGTACTCCATTAGTTTGGTTGCGCCAACCGCCAGGAGTAGCTAATCCTAAGAACTTTTTAAAAATATTAGATAAGTTTGAATTTATTCGTGATTTAAATTTAGATAGGTCATGTTTAACTAAAGTACACCATAATCGGTTGGTGCAGTTAACCCGAATTGGAGTGAAAACGACACCTGCACACATTGCTCGATTAGATGAACTCAGAAGATATGCTACTTTGGTTGCTTTTCTGTTAGAAACATCTGCCATATTTGTTGACACTGCAATCTCAATGCACGACAAGATGATAGGTAAATTGTTCCGCCGCAGTGAAAATCAACGTAACCAGAATTTTCAACACGATGGAAAAGCTATTAATGAGAAAGTCAGGCTCTATGCTGATATAGGAGATGCTCTAATTAACGCCAGAGAGGGAGAAGGAGATGCCTATGCTGCGATTGAATCGGTGCTAAGTTGGGATAATTTTCTCAAAAGTGTTGAAGAAGCTGGAAAATTAGCACGTCCTGCGGATTTTGATTATTTTGATTTGCTCGACAGACGTTATTCCCAATTACGTAGATATACACCAACATTACTCTCAGCCTTTGAGTTTAAAGCTAGCAATCCAGCCTTGCCGATTGTTGAAGCGTTAAATGTAATCAAAGAACTAAATGATACTAATCGCCGTAATATACCGGATGATGCACCAGTTGATTTTGTCAAACCCCGATGGTCAAAATATGTCTTTAATAATGGTAAAATTGACCGCCATTATTACGAAATGTGTGTCTTAAGTGAACTCCGAGACTGTTTGCGTTCAGGGGACATTTCGGTTGTAGGTTCTCGACAGTATCAGGATTTTGAGGATTATCTTCTCCCCCAAGATCAATGGCAGATTCTCCATGATAATAATGAAATACCAGTGGCAATTACAACTGATTTTACGACTTATATTAAACAACGCCAAGAATTATTGCTTGAACAATTTGCTCAGGTTTCTGACTTACTTACAAAAAATAAACTACCTGGTGTTGTCATTGAAAATGAAAAATTAGTTATCAGTCCAGTGATTAGTAATATGCCTGACGGTGCTACTCAGTTTGGCGACCGGATTTATAATTTATTACCGCGAATTAAGCTGACAGATTTACTTATCGAAGTTGATTCCTGGACTGGTTTTACTAAACATTTTACTCATCTACAAACGGGGGAGGTTGCTACAGATAAAATTATTTTACTCAGTAATATTTTAGCTGACGCGATTAATTTAGGTTTGGTGAAAATGGCTGAGGCATTACCTTCACCCGATTTAACTTTCGAGCGATTAGCGTGGGTTGATGACTGGTATATTCGAGATGAAACATACTCAAAGGCTCTAGCAGAGATAATTAATTTTCATACCAAAATTCCATTTTCTGCCTATTGGGGTGATGGTAAAACTTCTTCAAGCGATGGTCAGCGATTTAAGGCAGCTGGTCCTAAAAGCTTTAATTCAGTTGCGACGTAAAGCTACTAGCGAACTTAACAAGGGGGAATTGAAAAACTCGTTGTCGAGAGCGGTCTTCTTTCATCGTTTGGGTGAAGTGCGTGACCGTTCGTTTGAAGATCAATCAATACGTGCGAGCGGTTTGAATTTGGCTGTGGCGGCGATTGTGCTTTGGAATACGGTGTATTTGGAGAATGCGGTTAATTTGTTGAAGTCAGAGGGCGTAATTATCCCAGATGAATACTTACAACATTTATCACCAATGGGGT
>NZ_JAYGGZ010000112.1:0-2767 GCF_034931465.1 Anabaena sp. UHCC 0399
GAATGGTGGCACAGATGTCGCAATGGTAACAGTAGCAGTGGGGGTCAACCTCAACGGCACTAATAATAACGATAACCTCAATGGGACATCCGGCAACGATATCATTAACGGACTCAACGCCCAAGATACCATTTTCGGCAATGCTGGCAATGACTGCCTTGTAGGTGGCAATGGTGACGATTTACTCTATGGCGGTACTGGCAACGATCAACTTTATGGCGGTAACGGTCAAGACACACTCTATGGTGATGCTGGTAACGACTATCTTGAAGGTGATAACGGTGATGACAAACTCTATGGTGGCGACGGTAACGACAGCCTTTTAGGTGGTAACGGTCAAGATTTACTTGTTGGCGGTGCAGGTAACGATTTCCTCAACGGTGGCAAGGGTGATGATAATCTGACTGGCGGTACTGGTGGCGATATCTTTGTTCTGGAGAAAGCCGCAGGTCGGGAAACAATTACCGACTTTAGTTTAGGTCAGGGCGATAAAATCGGCTTGTCTGGCTTGAGTTTCAATCAGTTGTCCTTCTCTGGTAATCAGATTAGTTTAGGCAATCAAACTCTAGCGATATTGACTGGGTTTGATACCACGACGCTGACGCAGAACAACTTTATCTCTGTTTAAGAGTATTGGGTGGGCGAATGTTTGCCCACTCGACAACTTTTTTAGGTGCATTGCCTTGCATCTTTGTTGCATTGCCTTGCACCTTGATGAGATGTACTTGCACCTTGATAAGATGGACTTGCACCTTAGTTGCATCGGCTTGCACCTTTTGTACAAGCGTCATAACCTTAAAAAGTCATAGCAATCCACGAATAATATAAAGTGCGTAGGCGTAGCCCGTCGTAGACATCGCACTGTTTCATCGATAAAGAAAGCAAATTATGAATCATCAAGGTCTAATTCTTTGGCTGACAGGGTTAAGTGGGGCGGGTAAAACAACCATCGCCTTATCTGTTGCCCAAGAGATGCGATCGCGGAGTTGCCGAGTAGAATTACTTGATAGTGATGTCGTTCGCACCCATTTATTTCAAGGACTTGGATTTAGTAAAGAAGATAGAGATATCAATGTCCGGCGGATTGGTTTTGTTGCCAACTTACTCAGTCGCAATGGGATAGTAGCGATCGTTGCTGCAATCAGTCCCTATCAAGAAATTCGAGAAGAATTAAGAAAAACAACCACCAATTTTATCGAAGTTTACGTTCAAGCACCATTAGCAGTTTGCGAATCCCGCGATGTTAAGGGACTTTACGCCAAAGCCAGGACAGGACAAATCAAACATTTTACTGGCATATCCGACCCTTATGAAGAGCCTTTAAATCCAGAGATGATTTGTATTACCGATAAATTTACAGTTGAGAAATGTGTTTGCCAAGTAATTAGCTACTTAGAATGTCAAGGCTATATTCAGTAAGTTGACGAGAAAAATTCATATACCTACTTTTTTGCACCTGAGTTGCATTGAAGTTGCTCCCCATCAGCCTTGCTCAGTCTTCATGGGCTGATGGCGTTGGCGTAGCCCACCGTAAGTATCGCCACTCTCATGATTCAACATAAGTATTAATTATATAGGACAAAGATCCAAGTTTTGACTAGGATCTTTGTCCGATGCGGTGAATGGGGCGATCGCTATATAATCCATTTCACTATTAAAAATTTATACAATTGCCTAGCCGAGCAGACTATCAAGCTCTCGCTTTCATCCCCCAATGCAGACAGCATAGGGGGCGATCGCGCTGTGCTTTTTTAACCTCAATGCTAATTCGTTATTAAATAATGTCGCGCCTATAGAAACATTCAATTTCTCTAGGCGACAAATACAAGCTAATTAACCATCATGACTGCCAAAATCCATTTTATCTCCGGCTTACCTCGTTCCGGTTCCACCTTACTCGGAGCCTTACTGCGGCAAAATCCCCAGTTTCATGCCAGTATGTCTAGCCCTGTGGGTAGTCTGGTAAACCGAATGCTGGAAGCCATGAGCGAAGACAACGAATATTCTGTCTTCATCACCCCTGAGCAAAAACGGGCATTAACTTTAACTATATTTTCCACGTTTTACCAGTCCCAAGCCGATAAACAAGTCATCTTTGACACTAACCGCTTGTGGTGTAGCAAATTGTCCTTAATTCATGAGCTATTTCCCGGCTCAAAGGTGATTTGCTGTGTGCGGAATGTGGCTTGGATTATGGACAGCATCGAAAGGCTAGTCAGAAAAAACTCTTTTGATGTTTCTCGCTTATTTAACAACCCTACCGAACGCGCCACCGTTTACACCCGTACCGAAGCCTTGAGCCAAGGGGGACGGTTAGTGGGGTTTGCCTATAACGCTCTTAAGGAAGCTTTTTATAGCGAATATAGCTCGCGGTTATTGTTAGTCGATTACGACTTATTAGCGCAAAAGCCGGATAAAGTCTTGCATTTAATTTATCAATTTTTAGAAGAAGAACCATTCGACCATGACTTTGAAAATGTCCAATATGATGCACCGGAATTTGACAACCGACTCAACCTGAAAGGACTGCACACAGTTCGTTCCAAAGTCGAGTTGCAAGAGAGGCAAACCATTTTGCCACCGGATTTATTTACCCAATTTAATCAGTTGTCTTTTTGGACAAATCCTAGCAATAGTTTGGCGAATTTGATTGTCGCCCAACCAACAGACACAACTGACTTTTCACGCTATGTACGTGAAACCTAACCCCCAACCCCTTCCCTGGTAGGGAAGGGGAGTAATAATCAAAGCCTCTCTCCTTGCAGGC
>NZ_JAYGGZ010000113.1:0-2468 GCF_034931465.1 Anabaena sp. UHCC 0399
CAGATTATTGGGTAAACTTGCCTCTCGTTCGCCAATGTAAACAACACCAAGTCCTAATCCTAAACCCTGCAAGTTACCTTGTTGCAGTTCATAGGTAGTCCATAAACTTGCACTGTTGTAAGGTACACCAACTAACCTATTATTAACTAATGATGAGTCATTATCTTGGCTGATATAAGAATCAGTGTAAGTATACGTCCCAATAATTTTCCAGCCAGGGAGAATTTCCCCAACAACATCTAACTCTACACCTCGACTTTTTTGTTCCCCTGTTTGAATGCTAAAGTTATCGTCTTCTGGGTCTGTGGTCAAAACATTTTTCTTGGTAATATCAAAATAAGCTAAAGTTGCTGACAGACGCTTATTCAAAAATTCCTGCTTAATTCCTACTTCAAATTGCTCTGCCGTTTCCGGTTTAGAAGGCTCATTATTTCGGTCTTTGCCAAATATTTGTGGGTTGAAGGAATTTGTCCAACTAGTATAAATTGATGTGGAATCAGTAGGTTGATAAACTAACCCTAGTCTTGGCGAAAACTTAGAGTCTGAAGTCTCATCATAAATTGTACCGGTTGGGATATCTCGATAAACTGAATCAACAGTATCAAAACGACCACCAGCAAGTAATTTTATTTGTGGTGTTATTTCCAATAAATTCTGGAAATAGACTGCAATATTATTTCCACCATATTCATAATTATCTCTATTCAGAGGTGTTGGTGCTGGTGCGCCATAAACGAGGATTTTTAATTAATTTTTCACGCTGACCATATTCAATAACTCGACTTTGTTCTAAAATTAATATTTGGTTGGCTCTTTCTACAGTTGCCAAACGATGGGCAATGATTATTCCTGTATAATAACTGCGCTAGGGAAGATTTGCCGCTACCTGTCCGCCCTAATAAACCTAATAGTTGTCCCGCAGGTAAATTAAAAGATATGTCTTGCAGTACCACCAAAGGTAAGCACCGACGCTTAAGGCGATCGCAGTTCCTAAAGTAAAGATACCGTTGGTTGTCGCCCAAAGAATAGTGCTGGCAAAACGGGCTTGATGATATACAGGTAGCCAGCCTTGCAAAATTTTGTGGAAGCGTTGCATCACATAGCTTTTAGCACCATTAGCGCGGATGTCTTCCATCCCAACGAGTTGTTCGCCCACGAAACCAAAAAAATCGGCACTAATTTGGCAATAAGTTCTCCAATAGGGAACGGCTATGGAACGCAGACGTATCAAAGTAGATAAGGCTATTAGGGCAAAAAAGGCGATCGCTAAACCTGCACGCCAATCTTCGGCAAATAGCACTAAAATTACACCTAACATCAATAGCAAATTGCCCAAGATGTAAATGCTGAAATTGGAAAAGAATTGCGAAAGAGTGTGAACATCTCCGTCTACTCTCTCTAGTAATTCACCGGGTGTAGTGTATTTATGAAAGGATAAATCTAGTTTCAAACAATGCTCAACTAAGTCAGCCCGTAAGGCGTTGGTAGCTCTCCAAGCGACGTTTTCGCCGTAGTATGTAGCAATAATGGTGATGAGTTGAGTGATGACAGCTACAGCTATAAATAGTAAGGCGGCTAAAAGTAAGTTTCGCCCAGAACCACCAGCTACGGCTGTGTCTATGAAATAGCGGAGAATTTGCGGGTTGACTAATTGTAGTCGGATGCTGGCTAAGAGTGCGATCGCGAATTTGATCACTCTCCCCTTTTGCGGCTTGAGATAATCAACAAGTAAATTCCAGTATTGCCGTAGTCCAATTTTCATATTTTACGCTTTAATTATGCCTATTTAATGCGAATATATTTTGATATATTGATTTACCTATGTAGCTTTTTTGGTGTGTGAAAACTGATTCAATTCTCCATCGACTGTTCAAAACATTTCCTGGCGTTTTCTTTGAATTGCTCGGTCAATCTCCAGTGGAAGCAGAAGCCTATGAATTTTTATCAGTAGAAGTCAAGCAAACGGCTTTTCGGATTGATGGGGCATTTTTACCCAAACAACCAGATTTAGAACGTCCCATTCATTTCACTGAATTTCAGTTTCAACCAGATACCGGACTTTATTCCCGTCTCCTCACGGAAATTTTTATGTATCTGCATAAGACAGAAATACGCAACGATTGGCGAGGAACTGTTATTTGGATGAGTCGCCGCCTCGATCCTGGTATCCCGATACGCTATTGGGAGTTTTTTGAAAGTCAACGAGTGCAAGTAATTTACCTAGATGAGTTGAGAGACTTAACTCATCAATCAATTGGTTTAGGAACTCTTACATTGGTAGTTGAACCACCAGAACAGGCGAGTGTAAAAGCTCGGAGTTTAATTGAGAGGAGTAGACAAGTTCCTGATGAACAAGTCAGGAGAAAATTAGTAGAATTAATAGAGACAATCATTGTTTATAAGTTTCCTCAAAAGAGTCAAGCGGAGATTCAGGCAATGTTAGGATTAGGCGATTTGAAACAAACAAA
>NZ_JAYGGZ010000114.1:0-2461 GCF_034931465.1 Anabaena sp. UHCC 0399
ATTCTTGTGGAAGTGGGTAGAGAAATTTTGTTATCAGATAGAATGACCTCTCAACTTTACGCAGGACATCGCGGTGCTGGTAAGTCAACTGAACTGCTGCGTCTCCAGAAGTTTTTGGATGAGGCAGGCTGCTTTGTAGTTTATTTTCCCAGCGATGAGGAAGATATAGATCCAGAAGATGCCCAATATACTGATATTCTCCTAGCTTGCACGCGACATTTATTAGAAGGATTAAAAGATACCGTTAAACCTGTGAGTTTGTTGAATTGGCTCAACAATCGTTGGCAAGATTTAAAAGATTTTGCCTTAACTGAGGTGTCTTTAGAAAGCCTCAGTGTCGAAGCTCAAATTTCTCAGTTTGCCAAAATTACAGCTAATTTGAGAACTGAACCTAGCCAACGCCAAAAAATTCGTGAGCGAGTTAACCCGCATACAGTGACTTTAATTGAGGCGTTAAATGAGTTCATTAAAGATGCAAAAAATCACTTACCGTCAGGATATTCTCAACTAGTATTAATTGCTGATAACTTAGACCGGATTGTTCCCATACCTCAAGAAGATGGACGCAGCAATCATGACCAGATTTTTATTGACCGCAGTGAACAGCTACAAGCCTTAGATTGTCATTTAGTTTACACTGTGCCAATTTCTTTGCTGTATTCTAACCGCGCCGCCGATGTCGCCAATATTTATGGGAATACTCAAGTTTTGCCAATGATTATGGTGCAAACTCCAGAAAATCAACCCTATCAACGCGGGATTGAGAAAGTTAAGGAAATATTACAAAAACGGCTGAGTTTGATTGACCCTACCTTATCTGTCGTCGATATGTTTGAGCAGAGGAAGACTGTAGAGAAACTCTGCTTAATGAGTGGGGGTCATGTACGAAATTTATTATTATTAATGAAGGAAGCGATTAAATACACCAGCAGTCTACCCATTCCTAACAGAGCCGTACAGCGTTCAATTAGCGAGTTGCGAAATACCTATCGCAATACCGTTTTTTCTAATGAATGGGAAGCATTAGCAAAGGTGTATCAATCTAAACAGATAGAAAACGATCAACTGTATCGAGGTTTATTATTTAATCGCTGTGTTTTGGAATATCGTTATTTAAATGGAGACGGAGAAAGTCAGATATGGTATGATATCCATCCTTTGATTAAAGGAATTAAAGAATTTCAAGACACTTATAATCAACTTTATTCATCGTAAAAATTGTAGGTTTACGCAATGTGCAACTTATTCTTAAAACCCCTCTCCAAACCTCTCCCCTGCAAGGCTACCGTGTACACACAAGTCTTAAAATTTCAGTCACCACTTGCTTTATAGCCCTTCAATGTCATTCTGAGTGGAGCGGAGCGGAACGTTCGCGAAGCGTTCCGTAGGAAAGAATCTCGGACTTGCACCGTAGTCTCTAGATGTTTCATTTCGCTGTCGCTACATACTCCTACGGAGAAGCAAGCTACAACATGACAGTTGAGAATTTTGTCAAGGTTCTGAAATGTATGCTGGTAGCACTTGTGTGTACACCGTAGCCCCTGCAAGGAGAGAGGCTTTGATTCTTGCTCCCCTTCCCTTTTAGGGAGGGTTTGGGTTTTAGGTTTGAGAGAAATTTACATATGGCATTAGTTTTGGTTGACGCAACAAGTAACCCCAACAGCATATTACGAATTAAAAATTATCCCTCGCTCAGATTATGACACTAGAATTAACTGATTGGGATGAAGATTTACCAGGAACAGCAGATGAAGAATATCAAGCCTTAGTCCGCACGCTGAAATTTACAGAAGGCTTTGGCTTATTGTTTGTGCGCTGTTCTCCATCTCAAGGTGAGCAATTAATTACTAATGTTAAAGAAGATATTAATGATAAAAATCTAGATATTTTACAATTAAAGCAAGGTGTTAATAACTTATACGAAATCATTGATGAGTTACACAATAAAGAACGGATAAATATTTTATTTATCACGGGTTTAGAACATTCATTTTATGAATACGAAGAATGTAAAGCATTTTCAGGCTGGGATAGTAGAGATACACATTCATATAGTTGGAAGGGTGTACCACCTGTCTTAATTAACCTCAATCAACAGCGAGAACGGTTGAAAGAAAACTTTAACATCTGTTTTGTGTTCTTGCTACCTCTATTTGCAATTAAATATTTTATCCAACGCGCTCCAGACTTCTTTGATTGGCGTTCAGGTTTGTTTGAATTTCCTATAGATAGGGAAACATTAGAACAGGAATCATCACGCATACTTGAGGATACAGATTATGAAAAATATTTGGCTTTAACACCAGAAGAACGAACGCAAAGAATCCTAGTTATTCAAGAATTAATTACAGCAGAAAAACAAATATCTAATAACCAACCAGAATTATTATGTGAGCTAGGTAAGTTATACCATGCTGCAAAAGATTACGAAAAAGCGATCGCATCCTACGACCAAGCTGTG
>NZ_JAYGGZ010000115.1:0-2459 GCF_034931465.1 Anabaena sp. UHCC 0399
GGGGACTGGGTGCGACTATCAGTCGCTCATAAGAGTGAGTATCTGAGAAATACTCCTGGTTAATGTCTAAACCAGTACCTACCCGAAGGGGCATTGCGGGTAACTGCGGTGTCTCAGAGCTAGAGGGGAAAGCGTAAAATCTACAAGCCGAAACGTGGACGTAACGCCAAGGTAAAACCACTGATGGGTTAACGAAAGTGAACCTTCGACGAGGCATCGTGAAGCGGAAATACTGAAAACGGCTGAAACAGTAAAAGGGGTGAGATATTCTGCCCTGTCCTCAGAATATAAGACATCAAAACGCCCCCGGTGTATAGAAGGAACGCGCAGTGGTTGTATCTCTTATGTGTGAAATGAAGTAACCCCAATGGAGTCTGACAACTAGAAAAGATGCTGTTAGTAAAGCAGGGAGTAATCTCGGCTGAACTCTCCAGTGGGTGTGAGATGCTACAAAAAGCGAAAGCTGTGAAGCCGAAAGGCAACGGGAAACCATAACCGCGCAGATAGGTTGAACTAAACCGACCTGAAAGGGTGCAGACGTGTAGCGAGTGAACCCCTTGAAATCAGAGTAGTAAGAAACCGAACTGTACGGGAAAAGTTATGGTGCAATCATCGATTGTGAATGTAACCGACAGGACTACGGACTGGAACAGCATTAACTGGAAAAATGCCTACCGCGTAGTCAGGCGACTCAGACAAAGAATCTTCAAGGCAACCAAAGACGGTAACTTTAAGAGGGTACGCAATCTTCAAAAGTTACTCATGGGGAGTTACTCCAACATTATACTTTCCGTGCGACGAGTAACGCAATTAAATCAAGGCAAGAAAACAGCAGGTGTGGATAAATTACTGGTATTGACACCACAAGCTAGGGCAACACTGGTAGACATTCTCGCCATGCGCTTACCGTGGAAAGCATTACCAGTTAAGCGGGTATACATCCGCAAATCCAACGGCAAACAACGCCCCCTCGGTATTCCCTGCATCATCGACAGGTGTCTCCAGGCAATAGTATTAAACGCCTTAGAACCAAGTTGGGAAGCACAATTCGAGAGAACATCTTACGGTTTCCGCCCCGGTAGAGGCGTACATGACGCGATAGAAAGAGTACACACAATGTCAAAAGCCAACTCCACAAAAAGTTGGGTGGTCGATGCTGACATTGAAGGTTGCTTTGACAACATCGCCCATGCACCGCTCATGCAAACCATTGGTAACTTCCCCGCCCGGCAGTTAATACACCAGTGGTTAAAGGCGGGATATGTAGATAAGGGCGTGTTTTACGATACAGAAGCAGGCGTACCTCAAGGTGGAATTATTTCCCCACTACTAGCAAATATTGCATTGCATGGTATGGAAGCGGCACTGGGTATCAGATACGATAAATACGGTCATACAATCGGGCATCGTGGTCTGGTACGCTACGCTGATGACTTGGTAGTTTTCTGCAAAACTCCAGAAGATGCCCACAGGGTGGTTGATATCTTGTCCTGCTGGATGAAAACTAAAGGTTTGGCTTTATCTGAGTCTAAAACCAAAATAGTACATCTAACTGTGGGATTTGATTTTCTGGGGTTTAACATCAGATGGTATCAAGACAAGAATACCAAAACAGGACGGAAAGTATTAATCAAGCCTAGCAAGCAATCTTTGCAAGATGTCCGAGACAAGATTCGGCAAGTTTGGCTAGAGAATAAAAGTCATAATGTCAATTATCTCATAGGCAAGCTTAACCCGATAATTCGCGGTGTTGCTAATTACTATCGGACAGTTGTTTCCTCACATATATTCGCCAAATTAGATAGATGGATGTATATGCGACAGCAACGGTACGCCCACAGAATGCACCCAAAGAAAAGCTCACATTGGCGCAAGCATTGCTACTGGGGGAACTTTAACTTGGAGAGAAATGATTTTTGGGTGTTTGGGGACAAACATTCTGGTCAATATCTACTCAAGTTTAGTTGGTTCAATATTCAACGGCACACTTTGGTTAAGGGTGATGCTTCTGTTGATGACCAACAGTTACGAGTTTACTGGGAGCAACGACGCCAGAATCAATCTCGCTGTTTGATTCCTAGTTACCAAAAGTTAGCTCAAAAACAAGGGCATAAGTGTCCTATTTGTGGCGAATCTCTATTTAACAATGAGTCTCTACATAAACACCATAAAATCCCTTGTTCTGCTGGCGGTAATGATAGCTACTCTAATTTAGAGTTGGTGCATTTCTACTGTCACCAACAAATACACTCAGTAGGGCGCAAGTCTGAAGGCGAGGTGTTTGTCCAAAAGCAAAATTGCCTTCATCCACCAATACACTCAGTAGGATTATATGATGAGTCTGAAGGCGAGGTATTTAGTCTTTGGTAGGCTTTCGGGTTTGCTAAAGCCGGATGCAGGGTAACTTGCTTGTCCGGTTTGTCGGGGGGAAGGGAGTTGCAATACTCCTGCCCTACCCA
>NZ_JAYGGZ010000116.1:0-2418 GCF_034931465.1 Anabaena sp. UHCC 0399
GGATACCGTTGGCGAATTCCCCAAACAGCTAAACTGAACCGAGTAGTTCAGCAATGAAACGATTGAGAACCTTGTGAGCAGTTTTATACCCAGTAGCTTGCTTACCCAATTTCAGTTCAGACAAAACACGATCACGTAAAATTTCAAGTTCCTCTATCGCCAACCCAACAGACTGTTTTGCGGCCTTATCAGATGTTAGATGAAACTCCCTCGCCCGTGTAACACTCGGTTGGGATTCGTTTTCTGATGGAGTATCAGCTAAAAATTCTGAATCTCTCCGTGTAATACTCGGAAGAGCGTTATGCCTAACAATGTGTTCTAAATAGTCAGCACGGGTTAAGCCAAAACATTCAGAAGCAATACCAATAGCCTTCCAAGTATCATCTGTTAATCGCAAAGAGCGTACTTCACGATAGTCATCATTCTTAAGCGCAAACTTTCCCTGAATATCCCGTTTGAACATAAACTCAACCGTGTATTACATCGTAAGTTTAACTTAGAATAGCCAGTCTCTCCATGTAATACACGGGAAAGGCTCAAATTCTATTAATATTTAAGCAACAAGCAATCACGGATATTTTCTAGCACACAGTAGAGTCTGCCAGTCTCGCAAAGTGTGAGGAGCGAGTTTTCGCCCGTGGGATTTCCTCCAACCAAGCGAAAACTCGACCTAGATTGATAGCGGCAGCAGTCAGGATATGTTGTAAGTGAGTTTTAGCTAGACCAATATAACGGCAATCGCGCAATTCAAAAGCTCTGATACCCTGAGAAATAGTTCCTTCAATGCCTGAGCGCAGTGCGTACTGTTTTTGAAATTCCTCAGTTTTTTGTCGCTCTCTGCCTTTTTGAAGGGCTTCGTAATCTGGTTGTGCCTGTATGGTTAACGCTCGTGGGTCGGATTCTGCACGGGTACACTGAGAGCGGACAGGACAGTTCTTGCAGTCCTTTGTGCGGAAGTTAACGTGAATTACTGGATGTCCATAAACATCGAGAGTATTTTTCCACCGACTGCTGCGCTTACCTTGGGGACAATATACTACTTTTCGCTTCCAGTTGACTCGAAAATGAGATACATCAAATCCCAGTCCCGCTTTTGCTTGCCATGCACCATTAACCGCAACTGGGCCAAACAGGTCAATGTCATAGTCGCGCTCGGAACTAGAAAGCAATTGAGAGGAGGTGTATCCCTGATCAACTAAATGTTGTCGAGGTAAAAGGTTTTTTTGGGCTAAGGATTGGTGAATTGAAGACACAACAGTTTGGTCTTGTGTTGTAGCAACAGTTGTCTCTACATGAGTGATAATGTGTGGTGAATCTTCATCACAACTTTCAGTCAAATGCACTTTGTAACCTGTCCATTTGGTTGTGCGTTTGGTGCTGTTACGGGCATCTAAATCATAGGGAGAGCGAATTCGCACTGCTCCGGGTGGCCCATCTTTGTCACTGCGTAACTGAAGAGAGTCTGTTGGTGCATAGTATTGCTGTAACCAAACTTGACGTAAAACTTCTACTGCTGGCAGTTGTCGCAGTCCGATGGGGGAAGTTTGGGAATAGATGTTATCAAGTAAATGAAAACCATCCGCACCTATGATCTCGGCTAACGCTTCCCTGTCGGCAGGTGTTCTAGGAAGTCGAGAATCTTCAAGACGTTTGCTATAGCGGTCGTACCACTCGGACGGAGCTAGTGACTTCAGCCAAATGGGTGCAACTTCAGCCACAGCATTTAAGGCATACCGCAGCGTTTCCCCTAAATGTTCCAGTCTGCTTAAATCTCTGACTACAGCTAGTATATGGGTTGAATCAGTACGCTGTTTTCCCCTTGCTGACAGTAGTTTGAGTTCTTGAAATTTCGACAGCATCAAGTCTAGTATTTGCCGCTCGACTCCACCTGTGATTAATCGGTCACGGAATTCGCTCAACACACTAAAGTCAAAACCAGGGTCTGTCAACTCCAACGACAAAGCGTATTTCCAATCAATTCGCCCTTGCACTGCTTGCGCTGCTTGTCTATCAGAGAGATTTTCTAAATATTGCATTACCAGGATCATCGCCAACCGCCAAGGTGCTTGCGCTGGCTGACCGCGTTGTGGATAAAGTGATGCGAAGTCTTCATCCTGGTAAAAGACCCCAAGTTCATCACGCAGTCGCATATATAAATTACCTTTGGGGAACGCGGCTTTGGCTACACGTACCGTTTCATCAGGAATAGGAGGAATTTCTTCAGGATGTAAGCACATATACTGCCTCCACGGGTATTTCTTCTAGTTTATTGATTATTGAGGCAGCTAACTTAACTTTTTTCTTTCCATGTAATACACGGAAAGAAGGGTTTATCCTTTCCATGTATTACGCGGTAAAATCGGCGTTTTTATGTTAAGTAATGTTTCGCCAACGGTATCCGTATCTCGGCTCAATACC
>NZ_JAYGGZ010000117.1:0-2326 GCF_034931465.1 Anabaena sp. UHCC 0399
AGGTTTTTTTTATCATCTCACTCAGCAACTTACACAAGTAGACGATCAAGTTTATTTTCTGGAACGACAAAATTCCAGTAGCTCCCAGAGTTTGAAAAAAAGCGGAGAAATTGCGATAGCGAAGCGCTGCTGCGTTCGCGGAGCGTCTCGCAGAGAAGCGCAGATCGCAACTAACGAAACTATCAAATATTTCCCCACCGCTAAAATCCTAAAACCTGACCTTCTTAGCTGCTATAAGTTAGGTTTTTTGCCAGAAATAGTCCTTATTTGTCCTAATCCCGACCAACTTTTAAGCATCATTAGCACTGTTGTCGAATTACTCATCCTCATATCCGAACAAGGAGAACTATCACAACCAGAACTACCATTTCCCTACCTTGTTTTATCTTCCAACGGCATTTACTTTCAACGCTTCCGGCAAATATTCATTGAAAAGATCGAAGAAGCTACTCTATTCGGTCGTTTAGCCGACCTTTGGCCTGATATTATGCCTCGAATCGTCTCCCGATTTTTACGAGGAGTCACAATTCAAACTGGTGTACGGGAAGGTAGCGAAGGTAACACAATTTACCGACCAGGACCTAGAGGCAGAACCCAAATCACTGGCGGAGACATCACCTCACGAGAACGTTGTTGTGAGATTTTAGCCGGAAAGGGAGCATGGTTTGAACTTGCCGCCAACATTTCTCCTACCCGTATAGAATTTGATAAAGCCCTAGCTAACCTCAGCACTAATTTACTAGGGCAATTAATGTCAATCGATGCTCAAGGTAAGTTTAAGGTTTTAACAATCGGTGAAATATTAGCAAATTCTCATCAACCCGAAATCCGCGAATTAGCTTCCCATGTATTTAAAGTCGGACAAATGATTAAGGTTTACGGAAAAGATGAAAATTTCGAGGTAATTCTCGATCAATTGATGGAAACCTGTCATGCTCATGAATCTCATATTCCCTCTAGCTTACAATGGGTAGACACCAAAATACGTCTCTTAACCTTAGAACCTGAAATGACACCCACAGAAGCTTGGTTGCTCGAACCATTAATTCGCTATGCAAAAGCCTCTGAACTTGAAGATAGTGTTAATTATTTTGAAAGCTTGAAAAATCAACTAATAGAAAAACTCACCCTCGCAACAAACAGAAATCGTTAATTATTTGACACTCCCCTCGCTCAAGCCGTTCCGTTAAAACCATATTTGAACGAAAAAACACGGCGTATTTGGGCAGCAATTTCAGTAGATACGTGATTAAATACCAGCTACTCTCTAAGGAGTTTGTAATACTGTCACCAAATTTATTTGATACTCTTTAAAGTTGTTTTCAATACGTATACATTCATTTTCCCACGCCCCAACCCCGTTACTAGGAATTACAACCCATGTGAGTATGCCTTTCAATATAGTCTTTACCACTCTAATCTCAGCAATTAGATACTGGGAATGAGATTTACCTGAATGTTTCAATATATTAAATAATTGCGATTAAAAGTGATGGAAAATACATTAGTTGATAAAACATTCCGTGATAGCAATGGCAATGTTGTCATAGCTCAAATGCCTAATCTACCGCTTATTATTTGGATAGTAACCAGTGTACTTGCTCTAATTTTTACAACTGGCAAAATCAATACAGTGTTAGAGGTAGTGGCAAATGGCTCATTATTTACTTGGGCATGGATGGAATTATTTCAAGGCGTTAATTATTTTCGCAGATCACTAGGTCTTGTTGTATTGATTGGTATTATCGCATCAAAAATTATCTAGTTTGCTATGCGTCTAAATACTCTGCCACTGCTGCCAAATCTTCCATTGCCCGATTCAGGCGATTTAGCAAAGCTTCGGCTACTTCCGGTTGATCGCTGATGATTTCTAGTTTTTCTTTGAGGTGACGGTCTAGGGCTTCTATCCACAATGATAATTGTGTGTGACGAACGACTGTGAGTAGTCCCATATTTCTTAACACAGCCAAATGAAACCCCAGTTGGTTTTGTCCACCGTAGCCCAGGTATCCGCTCCACAGTTCCAACTTTTCTGGAGTAAATTCTTCATATTGGTCAAAGGTAATACCCGCCGGCTCTAGTTGGGGTTGTGGCAGTGGAGGTTGAGGGTTAGTCATAGTAAGACACCTGCTAATTTTGCTTGATTAGACCATCATCTAATGGGGTGGTAAAGTCCATTGTCACTCCTGCGCCACGCAACAGAACCTGGATCTCTCGATCTACACCACCTTTCAAAGTCTTTGGGAGTCTGGGTACTTTGCTCTCGCTCCAAAGTAGGCAAATCGACACCCAATCTTTTAGCTAGATTTTCTCCCTGATATGCTTC
>NZ_JAYGGZ010000118.1:0-2189 GCF_034931465.1 Anabaena sp. UHCC 0399
CGGGAGAGGTAGAGTCGATAGGCGGTATTATCCGCCGCACCTCTCTGTTCAATCTGGGCGTGCAGGTTTTCCCAGCACCCAGCTTTCGATGTTCTTAGCTTTCGCTTTTGCACATATGGAGATAATCATGGCAGCTTTCGTGAATAGCTAGAAGGTTTTTGGCTTTCCAGTTATCATGGTTTCCATCGATATGATGTAGATGTACCTTCTCTTCACTGAGCATTTTTAATCCACAGTATCCACACTTATGGTTTTGCCGTTTTAAGGCTTGAGAGGTTTTCCCAAAGTAGAGTGTGCTGTTTCGCTCACTCCAGTAGGTCAGGTCTCCGTCGAAAGGCGATTTCTCCCCTTTGACATTGACGTGTTTATTTTCGGAGTAAGGAACCGATGGAAACGCTTTATCCAGCAGTTTCTTGCTGGATTCACGGTCTTGATTGGATTCCTTGTTGAACACTTTGAACGCTCTGTATTGGATGTAGTACAGCTTTCGTGATCCGTCCATCTTGCAGTAGCGGTGGTAGTTCCTCCAGCCTCTTACCAAAGGTGCTAATTTAAGAGCCTTGACTGTGGCACCATAATTCGAGTTGTTGACGATGTGTTTTACTTTTTTACGGAATGCTTTGAAGTTGTCTACTGAGGGGACACTTCTGAATTTCCCGTTGCTCTGCACCTTGAAGTGCCAGCCGAGGAAGTCAAATCCATCTGTCGAGGCGGTCAGCCTAGTTTTCTTTTCACTTACTTTCATACCTCGTTGAGCGAGGAACTGGCTGATTCTTTCAAGTATTGTGTCAGCGTTGTCTTCGGGTTTAAGCAGAATTACCATGTCGTCCGCGTAGCGGACTGATGGATGTATGTCTTCTATCCCGTTGAGCGCGATGTTAGCTAATAAAGGACTCACTACTCCCCCTTGTGGGGTTCCCTGTTCGGGGTATTCTGGGTTGACTCCTGCATTAAGGCATCGGAAGATTCCAATTTTGATACCCTTTGGGGCGATGAGTCGTTCCATGATGGCTGAGTGAGAAATTCTATCGAAGCACGCTTCAATGTCGAGTTCAAGGACTCGCTTTCTTATTCCGTTTGCATGGGAGTTTAGGTTTATTTGTAGGATTTTTTGTGCGTCTTGCGCTCCACGTCCTGGTCTGAAACCGTAGCTCCGAGCATGGAACGTTGCTTCGTGTGCTGGTTCCAATGCGTATTTGGCTAGACATTGCCAAGCCCTATCTGCAATGGTGGGGACTTTGAGGATTCGGGTTTTCCCTTCCTTTTTGGGGATTGGGATTTTCCGTAGTGATTGATGATACCAGTTATTGGCATTGGTTCTGAGTTTTTCATTCAGTTCCAGTCTTTGCTTCATAGTAAGCGATGCCTTACCATCAATTCCTGCTGTCTTTTTGCCAGCGTTTAGCTGTGTTACTTGACGGATTGCCAGTAATCTCGCTGAGGTGGATTTCAGTATCAGCCTTTGCAGGGACTGGGCTTTGTGCTTGTCTCCAACTCGAATGGCTTTATATACTCGTTTTTGTAGGCGGAAAAGGTTTTTGCGGAATTGCTTCCACGGTAAGTTCTTCCAAGATTCACTAGCATTGCTGCTGTGTCCAATCATGCTCTACCTCCAAGCAGGTATATTCTGAACACCTCTGACCAATTACGGTCAGTCCTACCCGAATTGAGGGAGTTCCGCTACTCGTCCTGCCTACTTGGGGTTCGACCTCCCCTAGACCCTTAATTCGTTTTTATTCGTTCCCTCGGTGAGATTGTTTCGTTCCGTTAGGCGGAACCATTTCAGCTACTGGATTCCCTGGACTCGTGCCACTATTGTATTAATGGTGTGGCGGGAATAAGGGTCTTGTCTCCAGTAAAGTCGGGGTTTTTTTTGTTGCGCCCCGCTTGGGGGTAAGCTGCTTTTCTAGGTTCTGTTTCACCATAGGAACTCCCTGTTAGCACCAGTGTCACCCCGCAACGGATGTCTGTTTGCGCCCTGTTCCCAGCTTCACTCTCCAGATACCGAGTCTGGTCGGTGTGGGCAGATTAGGAGTCATACCTGAGCCTGGTAGGCGGGGCTTTCACCCGCATTCCTCCGAGAGTTCAACCTCTTCTATTGCTAGATTTGGTTGGTGTGGTTATGTACGGACTACTTACCGTGATTCACCACACAACGAATCGCACTAATACTCCCCCTCGACCTAACT